>SLNF01000055.1 GCA_007133145.1 Nitriliruptorales bacterium | reverse complement strand
GGGTCTGCGGCGCCGGCGCTCAGTCGCGGCCGGGCACCCACAGGCGGTCGCTGGCCTTGCTGCCCTGACCTGGGCTCGTGGAGGGTGGCGGAGAGGCCGGCGGCTCCTCGGCGGCGGGCGTCCGGGGCTCAGCGTCGGGGCTGGTCGCACGCGCCTGCTGCTCGGCCTGCACCTGGGCCTGCTGGAGCTGGGCGAGGCCGCTCTGCATGCCGCTGCGCAGCTCGTCGCTGACCCGGTCGCCGACCGCGTCGACGAGCGCGGCAACGGCGTCGATGAGCACACGGGCGTCGGGCCGTCCCAGCTTGAGCTCCGCGCCGGTGCCGAGCATCGTGAAGGCCTGGGCGACGATCTCGCTGGGGTCGGCGGCACGGAGCTGCTCGATGTAGGCCTGCATCTCCTCCTGGCTCGGCTGGCCCTGCTGGCTCGGGTCACTCATGGGTGCGCTCACTTCGCTCGGGGATCGCGACCATCGTAGCCAGGCGGCGCGCAGCGTCACCGCCGGGTCAGGTGGGACGCCCGCCGGCCTCCTCGCCAGTCTCCTCGCGGGCCCCCTCACCGGTCTCCCCCACCGGCGCCTCGCCACCCTGCCCGTCGGCGCCGGCCCGGTGGGCGGCGAGCTCGCGCGCCGCCTGCGACCGGGTGCGCCAGAAGCCCACCGCGACGAGGCCGACGACGGCGGCGGCGAGCACGAGCGCGACGGGCAGGATCGGCCGCAGCAGCAGACCGGCGGCGCTCGCACCGAGGGCGACCTGGAGGACGACGCGGGTCACCGGGTTGTCGGAGAAGACCGACTGCAGGCTCGCGATGATCCCGATGACCGCGATGAGCACGAAGGCGAACGGCACGAGCTGGGGGAGCCCGGGCTCGATGACGAGACCCGGCCAGGTGAAGAGCGCGACCATGAGCAGCAGCAGCGGCAGCGCCATCTCCAGCGCGCGCACCATCGTCCGCATGAACGAGGCGTCGGCGATGCGTGAGGTCACCGCCGCGGTGAGCGAGGTCGGCGGGGAGAGCTCACCGAAGGCGGCGATGAGGAACGCGTAGAAGTGGACCTGCCAGGGATCGAGGCCCATCTGGATCATGAACGGCGCGATGACGACGGCGACGATGATGTAGGTCGGCGCCGGCGGCAGCCCCATCCCGACGACGTAGCCGAAGAGGAACGCGACGAGGATGACGAGGACGACGTTGACGCTCGCGACCTCGACCATGAGCTGACCGACCGCGGTCGGCACCCCGGTGATCGTGAAGGACGCGGTGACGAGCCCGAGGATCGACAGGAGGATCGTCAGCTCGGAGGTCATGCGCGAGAACGTCTCGACGAAGCCCTTGTAGGGCTCGACGAGGTAGCGCGGCTTGCGGTACTCCGCGCTGCGCAGCGACCGCACGAGGAACAGCGCGGTGAGCGCGACCATGAGGCCGAAGAAGATCTGCTGCGCGGCCTGCATCGCCGGGGCACGCACCCAACCCATGAGGTAGATGAGCCCGATGATCGCCACGCCGTAGGCGAGGAGGTTGGCCCTGTCGAAGAAGGTCAGGGGCGAGACGTCGGGGACCGCACCCTTCGCGTTGAAGCGCGCGGCGAGGAGGTAGACCGCGAAGCTCACGCCGAGGAAGTAGATGATCGCCGGGGCGAAGCCGCGGGCCACGACGTCGAAGTAGCTCACCCCCATGTAGTCGGCCATGAGGAAGGCGGCGATGCCCATGAGCGGCGGCATGAGCTGCCCGCCGAGCGAGGTCGCGGTCTCGATCGCCGCGGCGCGCACCTTCGGGATCCCGGACTTGATGAGGGCGGGAATCGTCACCGAGCCGGTCGTCGCAGCGTTGGCCGCGCCGCTGCCGCTGACCGCGGCGACGCCGAAGGAGCCGATGACCGCGGCCTGCGGCAGGAGGTGGGGCGAGCGCACCGCGAGGCGCTGCGCCCCACGGATGATCGAGTCGATCGCCCCGAAGCCGCGCAGGGTCGCGAGCACGAGGATGAACGAGCCGATGAGGGTGAGCGCGAGCTGTGGCAGCTGCTCGAAGATCCCCGTGCTCGTCTCGAGGCTCATCGAGGTCACGACCCGGCTCCACGACATCCCGGAGTGCCCGAACATCCCCGGCACGAGGTAGCCGTAGACCACGTAGAAGGCAAGGACGACATTGAGGATGAACAGCGGCAGGTACTTGCGGCGGGAGTACTCGAGGAGCAGCAGCGTCAGCGCCGCGCCGGCGGTGAGGTCGGCGGTCGTCCAGCGGCCCATCCGCAGCATGCGGATGGCCTCGAAGTTCGTGTAGAGGTAGAGCCCGGCGACGGCGGCCGTGACGATGAGCACGGCGCCGAGGGCGGCGGCGAGCGTCGGGGGCAGCCGCGGGTAGAGCTTGCCCTGCCGGATGTCGTCGAGGGTGGCGACGATGTAGGCCACGGGCACCATCGCCACCGCGAGCATCGTGGGCCCCCCGGCGCCGGTCGCGTAGTAGCGGAGGAGGACGAGGGTGAAGAAGACGCCGACGACGTAGAAGCCGACGGTCGCGGCGCGCTGGAGCCAGGCCGGCGTCGGTCCCGGGCTCGGCCCGCCGTCGCCGCCGACCGCCGTTGCCGCAGGGCTCTCCGTGGCCATGGCTCACCTCGCGCCGCCGGTGCCGCGGAGGGGGGCGGCCCGTCGCCGCCCCCCTCCGCGCAGGTCAACGGCTCATTGGGCGATGCGGTCGTCCCAGGCGTCGTCCCAGAGCCCCTCGTCCTCGAGCCAGCTCGCGAGGCCGGGATGGACCTCGACGTAGTCGATCGAGGAGGCCACGCCGCGACGCTGGAGCTCCGCGGGGTCCTCGGCGAGGACGCTGAAGGCGTCGTCGGCGGCGGCGAGCTCCTCGGCGTGCTCGGCGATGACGGTGAGCATGTCGTAGACGTCCTCCTCGCTGACCTCCATGCCCACGTGGAAGCCGTAGAAGAACGGCACGACGAGCATCTCGTCGGTGCCCACGTCGCCCTCGAAGCCCTCGGTCGAGACGCTCACGACCTCGAAGCCGGCGGCCTCCATGTCGGCGACCTCCTCGTCGGTGGGGTTGAGGATCACCATGTCGGTCTGCAGCTCCGCCTCGACGACCCACGGTGCGGGAGCGATCTCGGCGGAGGTGTAGGCGACGAACGCCGAGAGGTCGCCGGTGTCGAGGGCGCTACCGGCCACGCCGGTGTCGACCTCGACGTACTCGTGGCCGACGTCGATGGCGTCCATCGCCGCCTCGAGGTTCGCCCGGACGTCCCACGGCGCGGGGGCGGTGAAGACCGGCTCGCCCCCGAGGTCGCGCCAGGAGGTGAACTCGTCGACGTTGTCGGCGTGGATCGCAAGCCCGGTCTCCATGGTGTAGGCCCAGAAGCTCTGCACCGGCATGCGCTCGACGCCGGGTTCGTCGGCGAAGCCCTCGTAGCGGTCACGGTCCTCGGCGATCTCGGCGAAGGCGACGTTGGCGCCGTAGTAGCCGTCGAACTCCCCCGTCGCGTAGCCGATGACGCTCTGCTGCGCGCCGCCGGTCGGCAGCACGTCGGTCTGGAACCCCTCCCACTCGCGGTTGAGCAGGGCGGAGAGGTTGACGAGCGCGGCGTGGCCCGCCGAGCCGACGTCGGAGGTCGCCCAGGCGATGCTCGTCGCGTCGGGGTCGGCCTCGGCATCGCCCTCGTCGATGTCGGGCTCGGGCTCGTCGTCGTCGGGCTCGGGCTCGGGCTCGTCCTCGACGTCGTCGACCTCAACCTCCTCGTCGGCGATGTCGGCGTCGCACGCGGCCAGGAGCAGGGCCAGGGCGCTGAGGAGGGACAACAGGATCAGGAGACGTTGGCGCATCGACGACCACCTCATGCTCGCGGGTGGCGACCGACCCGGCTACCGGTTCCCGGGGGCGTGGCCACCTCGACGGGACTGGGGCCGGTAGCGTAAGCAACGCGCTATCGTGCCGTCAAGAGAAACGTTGTTTTTCACGGTGATCGTCGCCCCCCTCCCCGGGGCGCGCCACGCCCGGCCATGCGACGTCCGACCGCGACGAGGAGACCCAGGATGACCGCCACCGAACCCCCGCCCCGTCGCGTCGCGCTCGTCACCGCCGCGAGCCGGGGCCTCGGCTTCGCGAGCGCGGGGGCGCTCGCGGCCGCAGGCCACGACCTCGTCGTCGGCGCACGCGACCCCGCGCGTCTCGAGGCCGCCGCCGCGCGCCTGCGCGCCCATGGCGTCGAGGTCGCCGCGGTCCCCGTCGACGTCGCCGACGCGACCGCCCTCGAGGGCGTCTTCGAGCACGTCGACGCGCGCTTCGGGCGCCTCGACGTCCTCGTCGCCAACGCCGGGGGTCCGCCGCCGGGCACCTTCGGCGACCTCGACGACGACGCCTGGCAGCGCGGCTTCGAGCTCACGCTCATGAGCGCGGTGCGGTCCCTGCGCCTGGCGATCCCACGGATGCGCGCCGGCGGCTTCGGCAGGCTCGTCGTCATCGGCTCCTCGAGCGTGCGCCAGCCCCTGCCCGGGCTCGTGCTCTCCAACGCCTACCGACCCGCCCTCGCCGGGGTCGTGAAGTCCCTCGCCGTCGAGCTCGGACCCGATGGCATCACCGCGAACCTCGTCTCTCCCGGCCGCATCGACACCGACCGGGTGCGCAGCCTCGACGCCGGGCGGGCCGAGCGCACCGGGCGGGCGGTCGAGGAGGTCCGCGCCGAGGCGGAGACGTCGATCCCGATGGGTCGCTACGGCGAACCCGCCGAGCTCGGCGCGGCGGTGGCCTTCCTCGCCTCGGAGTCCGCCGGCTACCTCACCGGCCAGAGCCTGCTCGTCGACGGCGGGCTCGTGCCGACGCTGCCCTGAGCCCCCGGCGGTCGGCCATGGGCCGCGGCAACGGTCCCGGCCGACCTCACCCGAGGCCACTGGCACCGAGGTAGGCCCCGACGATCGGCTGTGCCGCGAGCAGCGCGGCGATCGCCCCGAGCGCGAGGTAGGGCCCGAAGGGGATGGCGTCGCGACGCGTGCGCGTCCCGGTGGCGAGGAGGGCGATGGCCGCGAGGCCGCCGAGGAGGAAGCCCGCGAAGAGCCCGACGATCACCTCCCCCCAGCCAAGCGCGCCGAGGCCGAGGCCGATGACCCCGGCGAGCTTGACGTCGCCCATCCCCATGCCCCTCGGGTTGACGAGGGCGATCACGAGCAGCACCGCGAAGCCGGCGAGCCCCGCCAGGGGGATGCGCAGGGCAGCGGCCGGATCGCCGTCGAGCAGCGCGCCGAGGATGAGCAGCACCGCGAGCACGGGTGCCAGCGGGTAGGTCAGGGCGTTGGGGATGCGCCTCGTGCGCGCGTCGATGACCGCGAGGACGAGCAGCAGCCACACGAGCAGCAGCAGGCCCGGCAGCAGCCAGCTCGCGCCGACCCGCCAGGCGACCGCGGCGAAGAGCGTCCCGCAGGCGAGCTCGAGCAGCGGGTAGTGCACGCTGATCGGCTCGCCACAGGCGCGACAGCGCCCGCGCAGCAGGAGCCAGGACACGACGGGGACGTTGTCGCGCGGGGCGATCTCGCTCCCGCAGCCCGGGCAGGCGCTGCGTGGGCGCACGACCGAGGCGCCCTCGGGCACCCGGTGGACGACGACGTTGCCGAAGGACCCGACGAGCAGCCCGAGGACGCCGGCGAGCAGCGGCAGGGCGACGTCCACGACCGGCAGTGTGCCCCAGGCGGGGGCCAACGCGGGGACAGGCGCCCCCAGCGCCGACCCCGTGGGGCGCTAGCGACCGTCGACGAGGGTGAGCAGCCGTGCGGTCTCGATCGCCGACTGCGCGGCCTCGAAGCCCTTGTTGCCGGCCTTGCCGCCGGCACGGTCGACCGCCTGCTCGTAGGTCTCGGTCGTGAGCACGGCGTTGGCGATCGGCACGCCGGTCTCGAGGGCGATCCGCCCGACCTGCGCGGCCTGACCGGCGACGTAGTCGAAGTGCGCCGTCTCGCCGCGCACGACGGCGCCGAGCGCGACGAGGGCGTCGAAGCGCCCGCTGCGCGCCATCGCCTGCGCGACGACGGGCAGCTCCCAGGAGCCCGGCACCCACGCGAGCTCGATGGCGTCGGCGTCGGCGCCGTGGCGCACGAGGCAGTCCACCGCCCCGTCGACGAGCCGGCGCACGACGCTGTCGTTGAAGCGTCCGGCGACAAGGCCGAAGCGCAGCCCCGTCGCGTCGAGCGTGGCCTCGTAGGTCCTCACGGCGTCTCCTCCTCGATCTCTTCGATGTCCTCGGCGACCTCGGCGACGACGTCGGCGAGGCGCAACAGCTCGTGCCCCATCTTGTCCCGCTTCGTCGTGAGGTAGCGCAGGTTCTCCACCGTCGGCGTCGTCTCGATCGGCACCCGGTCGACGATGCGCAGACCGTACCCCTCGAGCCCCGCACGCTTGTCGGGGTTGTTGCTCAGCAGCCGCAGCGTCGACAGGCCGAGGTCGGCGAGGATCTGCGCGCCGGTGCCGTAGTCGCGGCTGTCGGCGGGGAAGCCGAGCTCGATGTTCGCCTCGACGGTGTCGCGGCCGTTCTCCTGGAGCTTGTAGGCCTGGAGCTTGTGGGCGATGCCGATCCCGCGGCCCTCGTGGCCGCGGACGTAGACGACGACGCCCTCACCGGCCTCGGCGATCTGGCGCAGCGCGTCGTGGAGTTGGGTGCCGCAGTCGCAGCGCAACGAGCCGAAGACGTCGCCGGTGAGGCACTCGGAGTGCATCCGCACGAGGACGTTCTCCTTGCCCTCGGGTTTGCCGCGCACGAGTGCGAGGTGTTGGGCGTCGTCGAACGCCGACTCGTAGGCGTAGGCGGTGAACGTGCCGAAGGCCGTGGGGATCGTCGCCTCGGCGATGCGCCGCACGAGCCGCTCGTGGCGGCGGCGGTAGGCGATGAGGTCGGCGATCGAGACGATCGGCAGCCCGTGACGGGCGGCGAAGGCCTCGAGCTGGGGCAGGCGCTGCATCGTGCCGTCGTCGTTGACGAGCTCGCAGATCAATCCCGCCGGGGCGCGCCCCGCGAGGCGCGCGAGGTCGACGGCGGCCTCGGTGTGCCCGGCCCGGTTGAGGACCCCACCGGGGTGGTAGCGCAGCGGGAAGATGTGGCCGGGGCGGGTGAAGTCCGACGCCCGCGCGTCGGGATCGACGAGCAGGCGCACCGTCGCGGCGCGGTCGGCGGCGCTGATCCCCGTCGTGACGCCGGTGCGGGCGTCGACGGAGACGGTGAAGGCCGTGCCCTGCGGGTCGGCGGGCTGGTCGACCATGAGCGGCAGGTCGAGGGCGTCGGCGCGGCTGGGCTCGAGCGGCGCGCAGATGAGCCCGGAGGTGTGGCGCACGTAGAAGGCCATCGCCTCGGGCGTCACCGCGTCCGCCGCCATGACGAGGTCGCCCTCGTTCTCCCGGTCGGCGTCGTCGACGACGACGACCATGCCGCCGCGGGCGATCTCGGCGACGGCGTCGGCGATCGGCGCGAGCATCGCCTAGCGCTCCTCGCTGCCGGACGCGGCCGGCGACGCGGGAGCGTAGGGGGTCGACACGCCACCGCGCAGCAGGCGCTCGACGTACTTCGCGATGATGTCGACCTCGAGGTTGACGGCGTCACCGGGCTGGCGCGAGCCGAGCACCGTGACCTCGAGGGTGTGGGGGATGAGGCCGACCGAGAAGGATCCCTGCCCGACCCCGGCGACCGTCAGCGAGACGCCGTCGACGGCGATCGAACCCTTCTCGACGACGTAGGGCGCGAGGTCCTCGGGCAGCGTGAACGTCATCGTCGTCCACTCCTCGTGCTCGGTGACGTCGGTGACCTCCGCGACGCCGTCGACGTGCCCCTGCACGAGGTGGCCGCCGAGTCGCCCGTTGGCGGGCAGCGCCGGCTCGAGGTCGACGGGGTCGCCCGGCTCGAGGCCCCCGAGCCCGGTGCGCGAGAGCGTCTCGCCCATGACGTCGGCAACGAAGCCGCCATCGGGCCGGAGCCCGGTGATCGTGAGACAGACGCCGTTGACGCTGATGGAGTCGCCGACGACGGCGTCGGCGACGACGTCGTGGCAGGTGATGGCGAGCCGGCCGTGGCCCTCGCCGATCTCGACGGCCGCGACGCGGCCGAGCTCGGTGACGATGCCGCTGAACACTGCGGTCCTCCTAGGTCGGCCGGGCGCCGTGCGGCGCGAGGCCGTGGTCGTGGTCGTGGTCGGATGCCTGCTCCGCCGCCGGGGCGGCCCCAGCACGGGGGGTGAGGGTGAGCACCGCGTCGCCGTCGACGCGCGCGAGGTCGACGAGGTCCCAACGCGGGGCCCCGGCGAGGGTCGCGACATCGAGGCCGGTGACCCCCGGGCGACCAGCCTCACCGAGCAGCACCGGGGCGACGTGGACGACGAGCCGCTCGGCGAGCCCCGCGTCGACGACGGCG
>SLNF01000163.1 GCA_007133145.1 Nitriliruptorales bacterium | reverse complement strand
GGCGCGACGGTCGGGGTCGTCACGAGCGGCGGCTGGGGTCCGAGTGTCGGCGGGCCGGTGGCGATGGGCTACGTGCCCGCGTCACTGGCCACGGCCCGCCCCACGCTCATCGCCGAGGCCCGCGGCGCCGAGCTCGCCGTCGACGTCGTCGACCTGCCGTTCGTCACCCACCGCTACCGCCGCTCATGAGGAGCCACGCCATGGCCGACCACGCGCCCGCCCGTGATGCCCAGACGAGCCGCGAGACCACCGGCGACCTGGCGACGGCGACCCCCGCCGGCGCCCGACACGACGAGCCGCCCTCGCCCAGCGACTTCCTCGCGCGCCACCTCGGGCCGCGACCCGACGAGCGCGACGCGATGCTGACCACCCTCGGATGCGCCTCACTCGACGACCTCGTCGCCCGCGCGGTGCCCGAGGGCCTGCGCGACGACACCCCGCTCGACCTGCCCGAGGCCTGCGCCGAGCACGAGGCGCTCGCGCGCCTCGGCGCCCTCGCCGGGGAGAACACCACACGCACCCCGCTGCTCGGCCAAGGCTTCCACGGCACGATCACGCCGACGGTCATCCAGCGCGGGGTGCTCGAGGACCCCGGGTGGTACACCGCCTACACCCCGTACCAGCCGGAGATCAGCCAGGGCCGCCTCGAAGCGCTCCTGCTCTTCCAGACGATGGTCGCCGACCTCACCGGCCTGCCCGTGGCCAACGCCTCGCTGCTCGACGAGGCCTCCGCGGCCGCCGAGGCGATGACCCTCGCGCGGCGCCGCAGCCGGGTCGCCGGCGACGTCTTCGTCGTCGACGCCGACTGCCACCCCCAGACGGTCGCGGTGCTGCGGACCCGCGCCGAGCCGATTGGGGTGGAGGTCCGCCTCGGCGAGCCCGCCGAGGCCGCGGGCGAGGCCTTCGGGGCGCTGCTGTCCTACCCCGGCTCGAGCGGGCAGGTGCGCGACTGGCGCGAGACGATCGGCGTGCTGCGCGAACAGGGCGCGCTCGTCGCCATGGTCGCCGACCCGCTCGCGCTCACGTTGCTCACCCCGCCGGGCGAGCTCGGTGCCGACCTCGCGGTCGGCTCGACCCAGCGCTTCGGCGTGCCGCTGTGGTACGGCGGCCCGCACGCGGCCTACCTCGCCGTCGCAGCCGGCCTCGAGCGCGCGGTGCCCGGCCGCATGGTCGGCGTCTCGGTCGACGCCGCCGGGCGGCGCGCCTACCGG
This sequence comes from Nitriliruptorales bacterium, assembly GCA_007133145.1. Lineage (GTDB taxonomy): Bacteria > Actinomycetota > Nitriliruptoria > Euzebyales > Egibacteraceae > T1Sed10-49. Next base: position 7,215 of record SLNF01000163.1, on the reverse strand, counting down.
CTCGCGCTGCAGGCCCGCGAGCAGCACATCCGCCGGGACCGCGCGACGAGCAACATCTGCACCGCCCAGGTCCTCCTCGCCGTCGTCGCGGCGATGTACGCCGTCTACCACGGCCCCGAGGGGCTGCGAGCGATCGCCGAGCGGGTCCACGGCCACGCGAGCGCCTTCGCCGCGGGTGCGGCCCGCACCGGCGTCGAGGTCGAGACGACCGCGTGGTTCGACACCGTCACCCTGCGCCTGCCCGGGCGGGCCGAGGCCGTGGGCGAGGCCGCCGCCACCCGCGGCCTGCTCGTGCGGACCATCGACGACGACCGGGTCAGCCTCGCCTTCGACGAGACGACGACGCCCGAGGTCGTCGGCGAGGCCCTCGCCGCGCTCGGTGAGGTCGCCGGCGACCCCGCGCGCCCGGGCGGGCGCCTCGAGGGGCTGCCCACCGCCCTCGCGCGCACGAGCGCCTACCTCACCCACCCGACCTTCCACGAGCACCGCTCGGAGACGGCGATGCGCCGCTACCTCCGACGCCTGCGCGACGCCGACCTCGCCCTCGACCGGGCGATGATCCCGCTCGGTTCGTGCACGATGAAGCTCAACCCCACCACCGCGCTGCAGCCGATCTCCTGGCGCGGCTTCACCGACCTCCATCCCTACGCCCCGGCCGCCGACGCCGCCGGCTACGCGCGGATCATCGCCGACCTCGAGGCGTGGCTCGCCGAGATCACCGGCTACGACGCGGTCTCGCTCCAGCCCAACGCCGGCAGCCAGGGTGAGCTCACCGGGCTGCTCGCGATCCGCCGCTACCTCGAGGCGACCGGCGAGGGGGCGCGCGACGTGTGTCTCGTGCCGGCCTCCGCCCACGGCACGAACGCCGCGTCGGCGGCCCTGGCGGGCCTGCGCGTCGTGCTCGTCGACTGCGACGAGCGGGGCGACGTCAGCCTCGCGCACCTGCGCGAGCGCCTGGCCGAGCACCGCGGGCGGGTCGCGGCGATCATGCTCACCTACCCCTCGACCCACGGGGTCTTCGAGCCCGGCGTCGTCGAGGTGTGCGACCTCGTCCACGAGGCCGGGGGGCAGGTCTACCTCGACGGCGCGAACCTCAACGCCCTCGTGGGGATCGCCCGCCCGGCCCGCCTCGGCGCCGACGTGAGCCACCTCAACCTCCACAAGACCTTCGCGATCCCCCACGGCGGCGGCGGCCCCGGCGTCGGGCCCGTCGGGGTGCGCCGCCACCTCGCGCCCTTCCTGCCCTCGACCACCGTCGGCGACGGGCAGCCGGCGTCGGGGCTCGGGCCGGTCGCCGCGGCGCCGTGGGGCTCGGCGGGGATCCTGCCGATCTCCTGGGCCTACCTCGCGATGACCGGCGCGGCGGGGCTGCGCACCGCGACGCAGACGGCGATCCTCGCGGCGAACTACGTCGCCGCCCGCCTCGAGCCGGCCTACCCGGTGCTCTACCGGGGGCCGGGCGGGTTCGTCGCCCACGAGTGCATCCTCGATCTGCGCCCGATCACCGAGGCCTGCGGGGTCACCGCCGAGGACGTCGCCAAGCGCCTCATCGACTTCGGCTTCCACGCGCCGACGATGGCCTTCCCCGTGCCCGGCACGCTCATGGTCGAGCCGACCGAGTCGGAGTCCAAGGCCGAGCTCGACCGCTTCTGCGACGCGCTGCTCGCGATCCGCGAGGAGATCCGCGACGTCGCCGAGGGACGGCTCGCGCTCGCCGACAGCCCGCTGCGCCGCGCGCCGCATCCCGCCGTCGACCTCCTCGCCGAGCCCTGGGACCGGCCCTACGCACGCGCGAGCGCGGCCTACCCCACCGGCGTGGACCCGAGCGACAAGTACTGGCCGCCGGTGGGCCGCATCGACAACGCCTACGGCGACCGCAACCTCGTCTGCGCCTGCCCGCTGCCCAGCGAGGTCGCCGTCGCGGAGGCCGCCGGCCCCACATGAGGCACCGACTCGGGGACGCGCGACCGGACGCGCGCAACAGCAGCGCCGCTCAGGCCTCTGGCTCGGGGGCCGTCTGCTCGAGCTCCCGACCACGGGTCTCGGGCAGCCACGCGTAGAGCACGGCGAGGAGCCCGGCAGGGCCGCACACCGCGAGCGCGGCGGGAGCGAAGGAGCCTGCCGCGTCGATGAGCAGCCCGAAGGCGACGAGCCCCACCACCGACCCGAGGACGCTGCTGGCCGCCAGCCACCCCGCGGCCGTGGCGCGCACCGAGGTGGGGAACACCTCGGCGTCGAGCGCCCCGCCCGAGGGTGTGTAGGCGGACATCGCCACGATCGACCCGAGGTAGCCGACCACGAGGGACGGCGTCTGCGCCGAGTAGGCGAGCACGGCGGCCGCGGCGCCGAGGACCATCGTGGCGGCGGCCACCACCCGACGACCGAGGGTGTCGGCGGCCCAGCGACCGAGCAGGAGGCCGGCGAGGCCGGTCGGCCCGGCGGCGAGCACGAGCGCGCCCATGCCGAGCGGTTCGACGCCGAGCACACCCTCGCCGTAGACGAAGAGGTAGGTCCACGTCGGGCCGATGATGAGACCGACGCCCACGGTGATCACACAGAGGAGCCCGAGGCGGCGGCGGTAGCCGCGGGGGACCGCACCGAGGCGGCGACGCGCGACCCCCGCCGAGCGGACCCGGGCGTAGCGCGGCGGCTCGCTCACGCGGCGCGCCACGAGCGGGAGGAGCAGCAACGGCACGACGACGAGCGCGAGGACGCCACGGAAGCCGACGAGCGGGTCGACGAGACCCCGCACCACCGAGATGACGCCGGACCCGACCGCGTAGGCCCCGCCGACCACGGCGATCGCCGCGGTGCGAGCGCCGCTGTCGGTCTCCTCGGCGGCGACCACCGCGGCGACGGCGTTCGTGCCCGTGAGCAGCGGCCGACTCACCGCGAGGAGGGCGACGAGCACCCAGAACGTCGGGGCTGCGCCGGCCAGCGCGGTGGCCAGCAGCCCGAGGCCGGCGAAGGCCACGAGCGTGCGACGCCGACCGAAGCGGTCCGCGAGCGCGGACGCCGGCAGGCTGGCCAAGGCGGCGAGCCGCACGATCGCGAACCCGATGCCGAGCGTCGTCAAGGCCAGGCCGACCTGCGCGAGGGGGTCGTCGGGATCCTCCGGCATCGGCTGGCCGAACTCCGCGGCCACGTCGGCGGCGATGGCGGTGAAGCCGAACTGCGCCGCCCCGGCGAACATCGCGAGCAGCGCTGCGGCGAGGATCGGCGGCGTCAGCCACGGGACGCGCCCCTCCCGCAGGTCCTCGACGCGCGGCAGCCTCTTGGCGCTCATTGCCCGAGCCTGCCCCCCGCGGCGGCTTCCGTCCCCCCGCGGCCGGCGCAGGGGCCGCCACGCGGCGCGCCGCCGCGCCGACGTCGGCGTCTGCGGTCCCGTCTCATCGTCGCCCGAGCATCCGCCGGGCGAGGAGCTTGGTCGTGCGCCACGTCGATCCCGTCGCTTCGACGACGCGCTCGGGGTCGACGTCGGGGTAGTCGGCGGGGAAGCCACAGCGCCGGCGGGCGCGTGGCAGCAGCTCTGCGCGGATCGACCCGAGCAGCGCGGTGCTCACCGCCCGCGGGTCGTCGCTGCCCAAGTCGTGGGCCCAACGCGGCGCGCCGACCTCGACGGCGACCGGGCGCCTGACCCGTGGCCCCGGCAACTCCGCCTGCATCCCCCACAGCCCGACCGGCAGGGTGGGAGCGGCGGTGGCGAGCGCGATGGCCCCCGCACCAGGTCGCGCGGCCGGCGTCTGCCCGCGCGGCAGGCGACCCTCTGGGTAGATCACGACGACTTCGCCGTGCTCGAGGGCGTCGGTGGCGGCGGCGACCACCGGACCGAGTCCACGGCCCCGCTGCACGGGAATCGCCCCGCCGCGCCGCAGCCACCACCCGACGACCGGGTCGTCGAAGAGCTCTGCCAGCGCGAGGAAGCGCGCCCGCCGGCCGGCGTCCCGCAGCAGCGTCATCGCCAGCACGAGGGGGTCGAGATGTCCGATGTGGTTCGCGACGACGAGCGCGGGGCCTCGCCGGGGCACGTGGTGCAGGCCACCCGTGCGCACCTCGAAGAGCCCGTGGACCGCGGCCGTCAGCGGTGGCCCGAGCAGCCGCCATGCCGGCTCCCGACGTCCCCAACGCGGAAGGTCGTCGCGAGCGCGCGACCGCAGGTCGGCAGCCACCCTGCTCGCCTCAGCCCTTGCTCTTGCTCCTGCCCGCGAGCAGCCACCCGATGAGGATGCCGATGACGAGCAGCGACACGCTCGCCGACCACAGCGGCGCCGAGACCGTGAAGAGGAGCAGTTGCAGGGAGACCTCCTCGCGGTTCTGCACGATGAAGCCGGCGACGATGAGGACGAGGACGAGCGCCACGAGCCTCGACGGCGTCAGCCAGCGCTGCCAGCCGCCCTTGCGCGGTTGCTCCGCGTGCCCCATGAGGGAACCTCCGTCCTTGCTCCACCGGCGCCGCACGAGGCTCGCGCGATCGCGGGGCCCGTGGGGGTCGCGTCGGCACGGCGTCGCATGCCAGGGAGACGAACGTGCGCCGACACGCTACCAGCGCCGATGCCGAGGCCAGAGGGGCCCGGCGACTCGGGGGCGGGAGGCTCCCCGCCGCGAGGGGCTGGGCGTACCGTGGGCGTGCAGTGATTCGGGTCTCCTGGGCGCCGGGTGGGCGATGGGGGACCTGGCCTCTCGCTCCCGCGGCCGCCGTGGCCGTGGGATGTTGGCGGCCCCTCGCGATGCCCCCTCAGCCGGTGTTGGTCAGCTCTGCGGGACGACGACGACGGGGCAGGCGGCGTGCTGGACGCAGCGCTGGCTCACCGAGCCGAGGAGCAGGCCAGCGAAGCCCCCGAGCCCGCGGGCGCCGACGACGAGGAGGTCCGCCCGGGCGGAGCGGTCGAGCAGCGCCTGCGCCGCGTCGCCCTCGACGAGCTCGGTGAGGACGTCGACGTCGGCTTCGGCACGGACACGCGCAGCGGCGTCGGCGAGCACGGACTCGGCAGCGGAGCGGCTCCGCGCGTCGGCCGCTTCGAGCCCCGACCCGGCCGAGGTGAGGTCGAACGGGTACTGCCGGGAGTACGGGACGTGTGCGTGGACGAGCCGAAGGCGCTGCCCGCCGACGACGGCGTAGTCCGCAGCCCAGCGCAGCGCTTGCCCAGCTCCCGGGGACCCGTCGACACCCACGACGACCTCACGCACGGTGGTGCCTCCTGTCGCAGCGCGCACAACGGCGATCTCGACGTTCCCGATGGGAGGCTACCCACCCGACCGCCAGCTCGTCACGCGGTCGTGGATCTCGTTGGAGAAGCGCATGAGCAGCGGCGCGACGACCGCGAGGATGAGGACGTAGGCCGCTGCGAGCGGTCCGAGCATGCTCTCGACCCCGGCGGTGACGCCGAGGCCGGCGATGACGATCGAGAACTCCCCACGTGGGATGAGCGCCGTGCCGGCCCGCAGGCGTCCACGGCGACGCGCCCCGAACGCCCGGGCGGAGTACCAACCGGTGGCGACCTTCGTCACCGTCGTGAGCACGGCGAGGCCGACCGCGAGCGGCAGCACCGAGGGGATGGCGGCAGGGTCGGTCTGCAGCCCGAAGAAGAGGAAGAAGAGCGCAGCGAAGAGATCACGCAACGGCCCGAGCAGCCGCCGGGTCTGCTCGGCCACCGGCCCCGACAGGGCGATGCCGAGGAGGAACGCGGCAATCGCCGCAGAGATCTGCAGCTGCTCGGCGATGCCGGCGATCGTGAGAACGAGCCCAATGGTCGTGAGCAGCACGACCTCGCTGCTGCGACTCGCGATGAGCGAGGAGAGCTGCCCGGTGTAGCGGGTGCCCGCCAGCAGGGCGAGGAGCACGACGCCGAGGGCCAGGCCCACCGACAGCAGGCCCGTCGCCCAGCCGACACCGAGGAGCAGCACCCCGACGATCGGCAGGTAGAAGGTGTTCGTGAGGTCCTCGAAGACCGAGATCACGAGGACCGCGGGCGTCTCCCGGTTCCCGAGACGGTCCAGTTCCTCGAGCAGCCGGGCCATGATCCCCGAAGAGGTGTTGAAGGTGACCCCGCCGAGGAGGATCGCCGCGATCGGATCCCACCCCAGCGCGAGTCCGACGAGGAGCCCGGGGGTGAAGTTCAGGACGATGTCGACCAGGCCCGCCCGCCAGCTCTGACGGAGACCGCCAGTGAGCTCCTCGCCGCTGTACTCGATGCCGAGCAGGAAGAGCAGCAGGACGACACCGATCTCCGCGCCGACCGCGATGAACTCCTCGCCCAGGGACAGGGGAAGGAGACCGCCGGTGCCGAAGACGAGGCCCGCGAAGAGGTAGAAGGGGACCGGGCTGAAGCCGATGCGGTACGCCACGCGCGCGACGACCGACAACGCGAGGACCGCGCCGCCGAGCTCGATGAGCGTGCGCGGGACCTCGGGGTCGACCTGCGCGAGCGGCGCGATCACCCTGTCGAGCGCAACCGCGAGGCCAGCGTGGCCACGCCCTCACGGGTACCGACGACGACCGCGACGTCGCCGGCGCGGAGCGTGAACTCCGCGCCTGGCGCACCGTGGAGACGGTTGCCGCGCTGCACCGCGACGACCGTCGCTGCGCGCTCGCCCGACGCCTCGACCTCGGCGAGACGCCGCTCGGCGTCCTGCCCTTCGGCACCCACGCGCACCCAGTCGATCGCGAGCCCCTCGATCTCCTGGGCGAGCGCCTCGAGGCTCGCGGTCACCCCGGCGCCACCGAGCATCTCGGCGACGGCATGACCCTCGTCCTCGTCGAGGGCGACGACCTCGGCGCAGGCGTCCGGGTCCTCGCGCTCGTAGATGAGCAGCTCCTTGCGTCCGGCGTGGTGCGCGATCACCCCGACGCGCCGATCCTCCCTGGTCTGCAGGTCGTGGCGCACGCCGACGCCCGGCAGCAGCGTCTCCTCGATCTTGCGCACAGCAGGGGCTCCTCGTCTCCGACACTGCGGTCTCGACGCGCTCGCCCGGCGGGCGTCACGCGCGACCCCCATGATCGCCGACAACGCGGCCGGCCCGCCACCCCACCGGCCCTTCCGTCCAGAGCACTCTCCGAGCCCGAGGGGTCGCGCCGCCACGCTTCTGCGCGTCCTCGGCCTCACCAAGAAGGCCATCCTCCTCGGCGCCACCCTCCCCGAGACGAGGAGGGCGCCTCCTCCACAGGCGGCGCCCTCCTCGTCTCAGGACTCCTGCACCCAACAACGCCGAATTCTG
>SLNF01000242.1 GCA_007133145.1 Nitriliruptorales bacterium | reverse complement strand
TCGGGCCGCAGGGCCGCCGCCCCGGTGAGCCCGGCGAGGGTCAACGCGGCGCGGCCAGCGGTGCCCGCGGCGTCGGCGAAGGGCACGACGCTCGGCAGCAGCCCACGCGCGGCCGCCGTCGACTGCCGCTCGGTGGGGATGCACACGACCGGCCGCAGGCCCGGCGAAGGCTCGAAGCGGTGGGCACGGCCGTCGACGACCGCGACGATGCCGCCGATGACCGCCGCGGCCGCGTTGTCGGCGTGGCCCTCGAGCCCGGCGGCGAGATCGACGAGGTCCTGGTCGCTGCCGCCGGCCCGCGTCAGCGCCCGGCCGAGCGCGACGCCGGCGACCGCGGCAGCCGAGGACGAGCCGAGGCCACGCTCCAGGGGGATCGCGCTGTGCGCCCGCAGGCTCACCTCGGGCACGGGCGCGCCGAAGCGCTCGCAGTAGGCCAGGAGGGCCTGCCAGACGAGGTTGTCGTCGCCGCTCGTCAGCTCCTCGGCGCCCTCCCCCGCGGCGATGACGCGGCGGTCCTCCCGGTCGGTCGTCCAGGCGGTGAGCCGCAGGTCGACGGCGGCGGCGAGGACGTCGAAGCCGGGGCCGAGGTTCGCGGTGCTCGCGGGCACCTCGACGCCGACGACGTCGTCGGGGTCCATCGTCACCTCCCCCCGAAGGGAGCGCAGCGCGGCACGGCGGGGCGGCCTCCCATCAGCCGGTCAGGCCGAGGCGCGCGGCAGCGGCGTCGACGTCGTCGGGCACGACCTCGGGCGGGGAGGCCCCGGCGATCGCCCAGTCGGGCTCCTTGAGGCCGTGGCCGGTCACGACGCAGACGACGGTGCCCCCGGCGGGCACCTCGCCGGCGTCGGCGAGGTCGAGCAGGCCCGCCACGCTCGCCGCCGAGGCCATCTCCACGAAGACGCCCTCGCCGGCCAGCGCCCGGTAGGCCTGGAGGATCTGGCGGTCGGTGACCGCACGAATCGAGCCGCCCGAGGTCTCCGCGGCCTCGACGGCGCGATCCCAGGACGCGGGGTGGCCGATGCGGATCGCCGTGGCGATCGTCGTCGGCCGCTCGACGACGTGGCCAGCCACGATCGGCGCCGAGCCGGCGGCCTGGAAGCCACGCATGACCGGCAGCGCACCGATCGCACCGCGGGCGGCCTCCTCGCGGTAGCCCTGCCAGTAGGCGGTGATGTTGCCGGCGTTGCCCACCGGCATGACGTGGACGTCGGGGGCGTCGCCGAGGAAGTCGACGATCTCGAAGGCGCCGGTCTTCTGGCCCTCGATCCGGTGGGGATTGACGGAGTTGACGAGCTCGGCGGGGTACCGCTCGGCGAGCTCACGGCAGACGCGCAGGGCAGCGTCGAAGCTGCCGTCGATCTGCAGGACCGTCGCCCCGTGGACGAGGGCCTGCGCGAGCTTGCCGAGGGCGATCTTGCCGCGCGGGACGATGACCCCGCAGGTCATCCGCGCCTTCGCGGCGTAGGCGGCGGCCGCCGCGGAGGTGTTGCCCGTCGACGCGCAGATCACCGCCTCGGCGCCGGCCTCGGCGGCCTTCGAGATCGCCATCGTCATCCCGCGGTCCTTGAAGGAGCCGGTCGGGTTGGCGCCCTCGAACTTCAGCCAGACCTGTGCGCCGGTGCGCTCGGACAGCTCGCAGGAGTGGATGAGCGGCGTGCCGCCCTCGCGCAGCGTCACCACCGGCGTGGCGTCGCTGACCGGCAGGCGCTCCCGGTACTCCTCGATGACCCCGCGCCACTGCCGTCCCGTCGAGGCCGGGGTCGCGGCCAGCCGCGCCGGCGCGGCGTGGGCGGCAGGGGGCCCCTCGGCGGCGGGCCGGTCGGGCTCCCCGGCGGCGCTCGCAGGGGACGGGGCGGCGGTGTCGGTCATGGCGCCTCCGAGTGTAGGCGGCGTCGCCGGGCTCAGACCTCGCCGCCCTCGACGCGGATGACGCTCGCGACGTCGCGCACGACGGGGAGGTCCCGCAACGCGCCGAGGGTGGCGGCGACGGCACCCTGCCGGGCGGCGTGGGTGATGAGCAGGAGCTGGGCAGCCTCGCCACCTCCCTCCTGCCAGACGCTCTTGATCGACACGCCGTGGTCGCCGAAGGTCTTCGCGATCGCCGCGAGCACCCCGGGCTGGTCGGCGACGTCGAGGAGGATCGAATGCTGGCCCCAGACCTCGGCGAACGACGCGATCGGCTTGCGGCTGACCGCGGAGCCGTTGGCGGGGCGCTCGCCGGAGCGCAGCGCGCGGGCGGCGGTGACGATGTCGCCGACGACGGCGCTCGCGGTCGGCAGGCTGCCGGCACCGCGGCCGTAGAACATGAGCTCGTCGGCGGCCTCGGCCTCGACGAAGACGGCGTTGTAGGACTCCCGCACGCTGCCGAGCGGGTGCGAACGCGGGATGAGCGCGGGGTGGACACGCACGCCGACCTGCCCGTCGCGCTCCTCGGCGATCGCGAGGAGCTTGACGAGGTAGCCCATGCGCGCGGCGTGGGCGATGTCGGTAGCGCTGATGCCGCGGATGCCCTCGACGGTGACGTCGCTGGCGACGACCTCGGCGTCGAAGGCGAGCCCGGCGAGGATCGCCGCCTTCGAGGCGGCGTCGTGGCCGTCGACGTCGGCGCTGGGGTCGGCCTCGGCGTAGCCGAGCTCCTGCGCCTCGGCGAGCGCGTCGGGGAAGGCCATCCCCTCCTCGGTCATCCGCGTGAGGATGTAGTTCGTCGTGCCGTTGAGGATGCCGAGGACCTTGCGGACCCGGTCGCCGGCCAGCGACTCGCGCAGCGGCTTGATGATCGGGATCGAGCCGGCCACCGCCGCCTCGTACTCGAGCCGCGCGCCCTTCTCGCGGGCGAGGGCGCGCAACGCGGTGCCGTGGCTGGCGATGAGCTCCTTGTTCGCGGTGACCACCGAGGCGCCCCGCTCGAGCGCGGCGGTGATGTGCGCGCACGCGGGCTCGACGCCGCCCATGACCTCGACGACGAGGTCGACGTCGGCGTCGTCGACGACCGCAGCGGGGTCGTCGGTGAGCGTCCCTGCGGCGAGGTCACGGGGCTTGGCGAGGTCGCGCACGACGACGGGGCCGACCTCGAGACGGGCGCCGACACGGGTGGCGATCTCCCCAGCGTGCTCGGCGAGCAGGCGCACGACGCCGCTGCCGACGGTGCCACCGCCGAGCAGGCCGACGGTCAGCGACGACGCGGGGGTGGAAGGCGGTGGGGTGCTCATGCCCCGAGTCTACGCACCGCCGTGGCCGCGGCCCTCCACCGCCGGCGGCTCCGCGCCCCGAGACCCTCCGCGACCCCGGCGGGGCGCCGCACCGGGCGGGGCAAGGCTCAGTGCCTGCGCAGCGAGGGCTCGCGGGCGAGGAGGTCGGCGACGGTCTCGGCCCTGGAGAGCACGACGGCCTCGCCGTCGCCGACGAGGACGACGGCGGGCCGGCCCAGGCGGTTGTAGTTCGAGGCCATCGCATGGTGGTAGGCGCCGGTGCCGAGCGCGGCGAGCAGCTCGTCCTCGACGAGGTCGGCGGCCAGCGTCGCGCCCTCGGCGAGGACGTCCCCGGACTCGCAGTGCTTGCCGACGATCGTCACCGGCGTGCCGGCGGGCACCCGTGGGATCCCCGCCGCGGGCTCGCGCGACGGTGCGCCGGCGGGCAGGAACGGGTGGGCGGCGCCGTAGAGCGCGTACCGCGGGTTGTCGCTCATGCCGCCGTCGACGGAGACGTAGGTGCGCAGGCCGTCGAGGGGCTTGATCGTCCCCGCGCGGTAGAGCGTCACCCCGGCGGGGCCGACGACCGAGCGGCCCGGCTCGACGAACAGCCGCGGGGTCGGCAGGCCGTAGCCGGCCGCCGCCGCGGCAAGGGCCCCGCCGACCGCTGCGGCATAGCCCTCGAGCGAGGGCGGGTCGTCGGCGGGGTCCTCGACGACCCCGAGCCCGCCGCCGAGGTTGAGCTCGCCGAGCACGACGCCGTGGGCCTCGGCGAGCTCGGCGAGGAAGCCGAGCATGACCCGGGCGGCGGTCGTGAAGGCCTCGAGCTCGAAGACCTGGCTGCCGACGTGGCAGTGCGCGCCGGTGAGCCGGAGGTGCTCACTGGCGATGACGACCGCGGCCGCCTCGTGGGCGAGGCCGGAGGACAGGGTGAAGCCGAACTTCGAGTCGTCCTGGCCGGTGGCGACGAACTCGTGGGTGTGGGCGTCGATGCCGGGGGTCACACGCAGGTGCACGTCGACGGTGCGACCGTGGGCGGCGGCGACGGCCTCGAGGCGGCGCAGCTCGCTGAAGCTGTCGACGACGATGCGCCCGACCCCGAGGGCGACCGCGGCATCGAGCTCGGCGGCGGACTTGTTGTTGCCGTGCAGGACGATGCGCGCCGGCGCCACGCCCGCAGCCTCGGCGGTCGTGAGCTCCCCGCCGGTGGCGCAGTCGACGAGCAGGCCCTCGGCCTCGGCGAGCTCGAGCACCCCGCGCAGGCACAGCGCCTTGCTCGCGTAGACGACCTCGCCGTCGGCGAACGCCTCGCGGTAGGCGCGCATGCGGCCCACGAGGGTGGCGCGGTCGAGGACCCACAGCGGCGTCGCGAAGCGCTCCGCGAGCTCCTCGACGTCGAGGCCACCGAGCGCGCGCAGCCGGCCCCCCTCGACCACGGCGGTGACCGGCAGGGCGCCGGCGAGGTCGCCGCCGGCGCCCGACGACGCTCCACCGAGCAGGTCGACCCGCGGGGGACTCACATCCGCTCCGGTGCGGTCACGCCGAGCAGGCCGAGGGCCGCCACGAGGGTCTGGCGGGCGGCGACGACGAGCCAGTAGCGCGCCTGGGTGAGGCGGGCGTCGTCGCTCACGACCTGGCACTCGGTATAGAACTTGTGGAAGCCCTCGGCGAGGTCCTCGGCATAGCGCGCGACGCGGTGGGGCGCGCGCTCGGCGGCGGCGAGGGCCACGACCTCCGGCCAGCGCCCGATACGACGGACCAGCTCGTGCTCGGCGGGGTGGGCAAGCAGCTCGAGTGGCGCGTCGTCGAGGTTGCCGGGCTCGACGCCCTGCTCGGTGGCGGTGCGCATGATCCCCGCGATCCGCGCCGAGGAGTACTGCACGTAGTAGACGGGGTTGTCCTTCTCGGCGCGGACGACCTCGGCGATGTCGAAGTCGATCGTCGTGTCGGAGCTGAAGCGCAGGAGCGTGTAGCGCGCCGCGTCGGCGCCGACCTCGTCGATGAGCTCGTCGAAGGTGACGATCTCGCCGGTGCGCTTGCTCATCCGCACGACCTCGCCGTCGCGGAAGAGGTTGACGAACTGGTGGATGACGATCTCGACGCGCCCACGGCCGATCCCGGAGGCGTCGGCGACGGCGTGCATCCGCCCGATGTAGCCGTGGTGGTCGCTGCCGAGGACGTAGACGAGGTCGTCGAAGCCGCGACGGGCCTTGTCGAGGAGGTAGGCGCAGTCGGCAGCGAAGTACGTCGGCTCGCCGTCGGCCTTGACGAGGACACGGTCCTTGTCGTCGCCGAAGGTCGTCGTCGCAAGCCACACCGCCCCGTCGGCGTCGTAGGCGTGCCCGGCCTCCCGCAGCCGGGCGATCGCCTCGTCGACCGCGCCGGAGCGGTGCAGGCCACGCTCGCCGAAGAACACGTCGAAGGCCACGCCGAAGCGCTCCAGGGTGGCGACGATGCGGGCGAGCATCGCCTCGTAGGCGGCCTCCTGGAGGTCGGCGGGCGGGCCGTCGGCGGCGAGCTCGGCGGCGAGCTCGGCGATGTAGCTGCCGTGGTAGCCGTCCTCCGGCGGCTCCTCGCCGACCATCGCCGCAGCGACGCTCTCGCCGAACTTGCGCATCTGCTGACCGGCGTCGTTGAAGTAGTACTCGCGGGTGACCTCGGCCCCGCAGGCCTCGAGCAGGCTCGCGATCGCGTCGCCGAGCGCGGCCTGACGGCCGTGACCGACGTGGATCGGCCCGGTGGGGTTGGCCGAGACGAACTCGACGTTGACCCGTCGGCCGGCGAGCGTGGCGTTGCGCCCCCACTCGTCCCCGGCGCTCACGGCGGCACGGACGATGTCGGCGAAGGCGTCCTGGGCGAGGCGGAAGTTGATGAACCCGGGTCCGGCGACCTCGACGGCCTCGATGCCGGGCGCCTCGCCGATCGCCGCGACGATCGCCTCGGCGATCTCGCGCGGTGGGCGCCCGAGCGGGCCGGCCAGGGTCATCGCCACGTTCGTCGACCAGTCGCCGTGGGCGCGCTGACGGGGGCGCTCGAACGCCGGCTCGCGGTCGGGCAGGCCGGCCTCGGCGAGGGCGGCGCGCACCGTCGCGGCGAGATCGGGGCTCATCGGTCCTCCTCGATCGGCTCCTCGGCGAGCACCGCCGCGACGGTCGCGAGGAGGTCGGTGGGGTCGAAGGGCTTCGTGATGTAGCGGGCCACGCCGAGCTCACCACCGCGACGGACGTCGGCCTCCATGGCCTTGGCGGTGAGCATGACGACGGGGATCCCCGCGGTGGCCTCGTCGGCCTTGAGCCGTGCGGCGACCTCCCAGCCGGAGACCTCCGGCATCATCACGTCGAGCAGGACGAGGTCGACGGGGTCGGCCGCGAGCGCCGCGAGCGCCGCGGCACCGTCGCCGGCGGTGCGCACCTCGTAGCCCTCGAGCTCGAGGTTGACCGCGAGCAGCTCGCGGATCACGGGGTCGTCGTCGACGACGAGCACGCTGGCCACGCGGGTCTCCCACCTCCTCGGCTCCCGACCGCGCATGCTAGCCGCCGCGAGCCCCGCTCCGTGCCGCGGCCGCCGCACCCGCGCCCCACGCCACCGCACGCGCGACGAGCGCCCACCGCACGCGCCGTCCCCGCGTCGCCGGATCGGTGGACGACGGCGCGGGGGTCGTGGGTTCCCCCGTCCACCACGACCCGCACGAGGGTGACGCCGAGGGATCGGAGACCGGCATGGAGCGCACCTACGACGTCGTCGTCATCGGCGGCGGACCCGCCGGGGAGAACGTCGCGGGGCGCGCCGTCGAGCACGGCCTCGAGGTCGCCCTCGTCGAGGAGGAACTGCTCGGCGGCGAATGCTCCTACTGGGCGTGCATGCCCTCCAAGGCCCTGCTCCGCCCCACCGAGGCGCTCGCCGCGGCCCGCCGGCTGCCGTCGGTCGAGGCGGCGCTCACCGGCACACTCGACGTCGCGGCGGTGCTGCGCAGCCGCGACGCGTTCACGAGCCACCTCGACGACACCGGCCAGCAGCAGTGGGTCGAGGGCGCGGGCGTGACGCTCGAGCGCGGCCGGGGACGCCTCGCCGGCGAGCGCCTCGTCGAGGTCACGCGCGCCGACGGGCAGAGGGCGACGCTGACCGCGCGCCGGGGCGTGGTCGTGGCCACCGGCTCGCGTGCGGCCTGGCCACCGATCCCCGGGCTCGCCGAGTCCGGGGCGTGGGACAACCGCGCGGCCACGACGACCCAGGAGGTCCCGCGCCGCCTCGTCGTCCTCGGCGGTGGCGTCGTCGGCGTCGAGCTCGCCCAGGCCTTCGCGCGGCTCGGCAGCGAGGCGGTGACCGTCGTCGAGATGGCCGACCGCCTCCTGCCACGCGAGGAGCCCTTCGCCGGCGAGGAGCTCGCCGCGGCACTCGCCGGCGACGGCGTCGACGTCCGCACCGGCTTGCGCGCCACCGCCGTCGAACGCGCCGGTCCGGGCGCCCCAGTCACCCTGCGCCTCGAGGGTGGCGGCGACGTCGAAGCCGATGAGCTGCTCGTGGCCGTCGGGCGGCGACCCGCTACCGACGACCTCGGGCTCGAGCGGGTCGGGCTCGCCTCCGGCGGCTTCCTGCCCGTCGACGACCGCCTCGTCGTCGACGGCGTCGAGGGTGACTGGCTGCTCGCCGTCGGCGACGTCAACGGCCGGAGCCTGCTCACCCACACCGGCAAGTACCAGGCCCGCATCGCCGCCGACCTGCTCGCCGACCTGCCCGCCATCGCCTGGGGCGACCGCGAGGCCACCCCCAGGGTCGTCTTCACCGACCCGCAGGTCGCCGCGGTCGGGCGCACCGAGGCCGAGGCCCGCGAGGCCGGCCTCGCGGTGCGCACGGTGCGCTACGGCACCGGCGACGTCGCCGGCGCCGCGCTGCTCGGCAAGGGTGTGGCTGGCACGAGCCAGCTCGTCATCGACGACGACCGCGACGTCATCCTCGGCGCGACCTTCACCGGACCCGGCGTCGGGGAGTTGCTCCACGCCGCGACGATCGCCATCGTCGGCGAGGTCTCCCTCGACGTCCTCTGGCACGCCGTGCCCGCCTTCCCCACCGTCAGCGAGGTGTGGCTGCGCCTGCTCGAGACCGATGGGCGCTAGGACCGCCGCGCCGCCGTCACCGCGGGCCGCCGCCGCGCCGCCGGCGGTCCGCGCTGACCGCGAGGGCCAGCGACGCCACGCGCGATGGATCGCCGAGGCGATGACGCCGACCGACCTCAGCCCGCTGCGGCCCGCCGACGTCGCCG
>SLNF01000339.1 GCA_007133145.1 Nitriliruptorales bacterium | reverse complement strand
CGCAACGGCGTTGATGAAGCTGATCTTCGTCGCGAGGAAGGCGTTCGACGAGTGCTTGATGAGCTCGGCGGTGCGCACGTCGGTGGCGACGTAGGGGCAGTCGTGCGCGGCGAGGAGCGGCTCGTAGATCTCGCGCAGCAGCGCGTGGGCGCGGTCGTCGTCGGCGCCGACGACCACGCGGTCGGGTCGCAGCGTGTCCTCGACGGCGTTGCCCTCGCGGAGGAACTCCGGGTTGGAGACGACCCGGTGGATCATGCCGGTGCCCTGCGCCTGGGCCTGCAGCGCGAGGGCCTGCTTGATGCGCTCCCCGGTGCGCACCGGCACCGTCGACTTCTCGATGACGGCGACGGGGCGGTCGGCGAGCTGGGCGACCGACGCCGCGGCGCGCTGGACGTAGGCGAGGTTCGGCGCGCCGTCGTCCCGGCGGGGCGTGCCCACGCAGATGAAGACCGCCTCGGCGCCGGGGATCGCCTCCTGGTGCGACCCGGTGAACGACAGGCGCCCGGCGTCGAGCCCCTTCGACACGAGCTCCTGGAGGTCCGGCTCGTAGAAGGGCACCTCGCCCGCCGTGAGCGAGGCGACCTTCGCGGGGTCGTCGTCGACGCCGACGACGTCATGGCCGAGCTCGGCGAAGCACGCAGCGCTCACGAGACCGACGTGGCCGACACCGATGACGCAGATCCGCACAGCAGGCTCCTCTGGCCGCAGGAGGTTCGGGCGATGCCGGTGAGGCTAGCGATCCGGCCAGGTCGTCGGCACCTGTCCGAGCGACTCGAGCAGCGGCGCGGCGCGGTCGAGCCGGCCGATGATGCGCCCGAGGTCGCCGTCGACCTTGATGCGTCGGAGCATGAGGGCCATGCGCACGTCGAGGCGCCCCTCGATGAGCTGCCGCCAGCGGTCGAAGTCCGCGCGCAGCGCGAGGGTCGGCTCCCCGTTGGGGTGCTCGACCAACCGCACGCGGGTCGGCTCGGCGCTCACCTCGACGTCGTAGTGGTGGCGGTCCTCGAGGGGCCCGGCGGGCTCGACGACGAAGCGGTAGGTGCCGTCGAGCGCCTCGGCGACCGCGTCGGCCTCGGGATGGCTCGCGAGCGTCTCGCAGTAGGCCTGCATCCACGCCTGGCTCGGGAACAGCGGCATCGCGCACCTCGTCGGCGGTCGTCGTGCCCTGCAGCCTAACGGGACCCGCGGCGTCGTGCGGCGCGGCAGCGCGCGGCCGCAGGGCACGGTGACGCCGCGTCGCAGGGCGCCCCCACACGCCGGCGCAGGGCCCGTGCCGCGCGGCACTGCGCCGGCCTCTACGATCGCCCCATGCGCACGCTCGGAGGAGCCCACGTCGTCGTCCTCGGCGCGGCGGGCTTCCTCGGCTCCCACCTCTGCGACCGCCTCGTCGCCGCCGGTGCACGCATCACCGCGCTCGACAACTTCCTCACGAGCACCGGTGACAACCTCGCGGGCCTGCTCGGCGAGGAGGCCTTCACCCTCCAGCGCTACGACGTCACGAACCACCTCCACGTCCCCGGCGAGGTCGACGCGGTCCTGCACTTCGCCTCGCCCGCCTCCCCCGCGGACTACCTGCGCTGGCCGATCCAGACGCTGAAGGTCGGCTCGCTCGGCACCCACAAGGCCCTCGGGCTCGCCCGGGCGAAGCGGGCGCGCTTCCTGCTCGCCTCGACCTCGGAGGTCTACGGCAGCCCGCAGGTCTCCCCGCAGCCGGAGGAGTACTGGGGCCACGTCAACCCCATCGGCCCACGCGGGGTCTACGACGAGGCGAAGCGCTTCGCCGAGGCGCTCGCCCTCGCCTACCACCGTGAGCACGGCCTCGAGGTCCGCATCGCTCGGATCTTCAACACCTACGGCCCGCGGATGCGCCTCGCCGACGGACGAGCGGTGCCGGCGTTCTTCGCCGCGGCACTGCGCGACGAGCCGCTGCCGGTCCACGGCGACGGGCGGCAGACGCGCTCGCTGTGCTACATCGACGACCTCGTCGACGGGCTCCTCGCCCTGCTCGCGAGCGACGAGAACCGCCCGGTGAACCTCGGCAGCCCCGACGAGGTGACGATGCACGCCCTGGCCGACCTCGTCCAGGACGTCGTCGGACGCCACCCCGGCATCACCCACCTGCCGCGGCCGGTCGACGACCCGCCGACGCGCTGCCCCGACCTCACCCGCGCCCGCGAGGTCCTCGGCTGGCAGCCGCGCGTCGACCTCCGCGAGGGCCTCGAGCGCACCCTGCCCTGGTTCGTCGCGAACGTCGACGACGCCTCCGGCGCGCGGTAGCCCGCGCCACGGGCTCGCCCCCGGACGTTCGCGCGCGGGGCTAGACCGCGCGGCGCAGGACGACGATCGCGCAGTCGTCGGTCGTGCCGTCGTCGGTCCAGCGCCGCACCGCCTCCCACACGCCGTCGGCGAGGTGCTGGGCGTCGAGGCGGTCGCGGGCGAGGTCGTCGAGGGTGGCCTGCAGCCGCTCGGGCCCGAAGAGCCTGCCGTCGGCGGCGCGCGCCTCGGTGACCCCGTCGGTGTAGAGGACGAGCGCCTGGCCGGGCTCGAGGGCGGACTCGAGGTGATCGTAGGTGGCGTCCTCCTCGACGCCGACGGGCACCTCGGGCACGAGCTCGAGGAAGCGGGCCCCGTCGCCGTCGACGAGCGCCGGCGCGGGATGCCCGGCGAGCGCGAGCTGGTAGGCCCAGGTCTCGGGCTCGAGCCGGACGTAGGCGATCGTCATGAAGCGCTCGGGTGGGGTCTGGTCGTAGACCGCGCTGTTGAGCATGCGCAGGACGATCTGCGCGGTCGCACCACGCAGCGCGAAGGCCCGCAGGGAGTAGACCGCCATCGCCGTGAGGCTCGCGGCCTCGACACCCTTGCCGGAGACATCACCGCAGGCGACGCCGATGTGGTCGTTCTCGGTGATGAACCAGTCGTAGAAGTCCCCGCCGACGTCGACCCCGGCGGTGGCCGAGCGGTAGACCTGCCCGACGTCGACCGCGGCGGGCAGGGCGACGTTGCGCGGCCGCAGCTCGCGCTGCAGCGAGTCGACGACGGTGCGGGCCCGCTCGTGGAGCGTGACCTGGTGCACCGCCGCGGCGAGCGCCTGGGCGAGGGTGGCGAGGACCCCGTCGACGAGCTCGGGCAGCGGTCGGTCGCTGTAGACGCCGAGGACGCTCTCGGCGGGACTCGGCACCTGGACGAGCCGCACGCTGTAGCCGGGCCAGCTCGAGGTCGCCGCAGCGGTCGCGGCCTCGCGCAGGCTGCCGGTCAGCGCACCGCTCGCGAGCTTCGCGGCGATGCTCTGGGGGCCGAGCACCCCGATGTGGTCGCAGGCGTCGTCGGGCAGTCCGGCCGAGCCGAGCAGTCGCAACCGCCCGTCGCCGTCGGGGTGGGGTCCCCACAGCGCCGCGCCGGCGAAGCCCATGCCGGTGACGAGCCCGTCGAGGAGACGCTGGCGCACGAGGTCGGGGTCGGGGGCGTCGACGAGGGAGGCCGAGGTCGCCACCGCTGCGGTGAGGAGGTCCTCGAGGCGCTGGAACTGATCGACGAGCCGGGCGTTGTCGACCGCGGTGGAGGCGAGCGTGGCGACGAGATCGAGGCGCTCGGCAGCGTCGGCGTCGAAGCTGCCGAGGCGCGGCTCGCCGACGACGAGCAGGCCCTGCCAGCGGCCGTGCAGGCTCAGGCCCGTCGCGAGCACCTGCTGCCAGCCGTCCCGCCCGGCGAAGGGCAGGGGTGGCGCCTCACCGCTGTCCTCGGCCTGCCAGGCGATGCGCCGACGACCGAGGCAGGCCTGCCACACCGGGCTCGCGAGGTCGTCGACGACGACCTGCGGCTCGAGGTCGTCGTCGGGCTCGACGGCGACGACGTCGAAGACCTCCCCCCCACGCGAGAGGAGGATCGCGCTGCGTCGCGCGCCGGCGGCGAGCGCCGCGCCGCGCACCGCGTCGGCATAGACCTGGTCGAGCGGCTTGGTGACCGTGAGGCCCGCCGCGAGGTCCTGCAACGCCGCGGTCTCGGTGCGCTCGGCGCTCGCGAGCAGCTGCCCGGAGAGGTCGACGAAGGTCACGAGGACCCCACCGGCCGGTGCGCTGAGGGGTTGCAGGCGCAGCGTCCAGCGTGAGCGCAGGAGACCGGCCACACGCGGGTCGGCGTCGGCGGGGGCGTCGAGGCGCACGCGCGTCGAGCGGGGCTCCCCGCGCGCGACGCACGCCCCGAGGAGCTCGTCGACCGACGGACCCTCGACGACGACGGTGCGGTCGGCGGGCATGAGGTCGACGAGGGCGGCGCCGACCGGGTCGCGCTCGAGGCCGAAGGTGCTCGCGAAGACCGGGCTCGCGAGGGCCACGCGCCAGCCATCCTCCGCAGGGGCCAGCACGAGCGCGGGGATCGGCAAGCCGTCGAGGACCTCGGCCACGGGGTCGAGGCGCCCGTCACCGAGGAGGTCCGTCGACAGCCGTGTCACCCGTCACCCCCCGACCTTGGGTTCACCGCACCCGCTGAGGGCTCGCGTCGTGCGCGGGGGCCCATGCTAACCCCCGGATGCGACGGTCGGGCACGCCGAATGGGCAGGGCGCAGGCCGGCTCAGAGCCCGCGGCGGCGCCCGTCCCGCCAGGCGTCGAAGGCCCTCGCGGGCATCGGGCGGGCGATGCCGAAGCCTTGGAGGACGTCGCAGGAGGCCTTGCGTGCGGCCTCGGCGACGTCGTCGCCCTCGACGCCCTCGGCGGTGACGAGCAACCCGAGGTGGTGGGCCATCTCCGCGGTGGCGGTGACGATCGCGCGCTCCTCGTCGCGATCGAGGCAGGCGATGAACGAGCGGTCGACCTTGAGCTCGTCGAGCGGGAGCTCGAGCAGGTGCGACAGCGAGGAGTAGCCGGTGCCGAAGTCGTCGATCGCGACGCCGACCCCGAGCCCGGTAACCCGGTCGAGGAGCTCGGCGGCGAGGTCGGGCTCGACGATGAGCGCACTCTCGGTGACCTCGACGCGCAGCAGCCGACCGGGCACGCCGGCCTTGTCGAGGAGGGCGGCGAGCTCCTCGGGGAAGCGCTCGTCGAGGAGGGTGCGCGCCGAGAGGTTCACGGCGACCTCGACCTCCGCGCCGTCGTCGCGCCAGCGCTTGAGGTCGGCGAGCACGCGGGCGATGACGAAGCTCGTCAGCGGGGCGATGAGCCCGCCCTGTTCGGCGATGGGCACGAAGTGCGCCGGCGAGACCCCTCCGCGCGCCGGGTCGTGCCAGCGCACGAGCGCCTCGGCGCCCACGAGTCGGCCGTCGGCGGCGCTGACCTTCGGCTGGTAGGCGACGTCGAGGCCTCCCCGCTCGATCGTGCGGCGGAGGTCGGCGAGCAGGTCGAGCCGCTGCCGTGCCTGCGCGTCCTCGTCGCCGGTGTGGGCGGCCACACCGTGGCGGGTGCGCTTGGCCGCCGCGACGGCGATGGCCACGCGCCGCAGCAGGGTGACGGCGTCCCGGCCGTGCCGGGGCACGACGACGAAGCCGCAGGCGGCGTCGAGCGTGAGCGTGGTCCCCCCCACGTGGTGGGGGCGTCGCACGCTCGCGAGCAACGCCGTGGCCGTGGCCTCGGCACCGGCGGGGTCGCCGCTACCGGCGATGAGGACGGCGAACTCGTCGGGGCCGACCCGGGCGACGACGGCGCCGGTCGGGGCCTCCTCGCTCAGCCGTCGCGCCACCGCGGCGAGGAGCTCGTCGCCGACGCCGTGGCCGAACGCCGCGTTGACTTCGCTGAAGCGCGCGAGGTCGATGACGAGCAGGGCGGCCCTCGGGGCCGGCGCCCCCTCGGCGAGGACACGCTCGAGCTCGGCGAGCAGCGCGGGACGGTTGGGCAGTCCGGTCACCCCATCAGACAACGCGTCGGCGTGGCGACGGGCCACCTCCCCGCGCAGCTCGCCGGCGAGGAGCGCGACCTCGAGGGCACGCCCACCCATGTCGGCGAGGGCGGCGAGCGCCGAGCGGTCGGCGCGCGACACCGGCAACGCCCGGTCGCGGTCGGCGACGACGAGCAGCCCGCGGGCGCGCTCGCCGACGTTGAAGGGCACCGCCACCCCGTCGCGGCAGCCGCCCGGCAAGAGGGCGGTC
Organism: Nitriliruptorales bacterium; assembly: GCA_007133145.1. Taxonomy (GTDB): domain Bacteria; phylum Actinomycetota; class Nitriliruptoria; order Euzebyales; family Egibacteraceae; genus T1Sed10-49. The sequence goes on along the minus strand of SLNF01000339.1, from coordinate 2,468 downwards.
GGCGCCCCCACGCGGCCGCGTCGCAGGAAGCGGTGGCGTACCGTCACCGCCCGACCCTCCCGCGCGAGACTGCGTCTCGTGCCCGCGCTCGTCTCGTCGGGGACGGTGAGCGGCTCGAGGTGGTCGAGGAGCTGGGTCCGCTCGTCGACGACGGTGACCGCGCCGCGGGTCGAACGGGTCAGCGCGAGCGCCCGGTCGAGCAGGAGGTCGACCGCAGCCGAGGCGTCGGCCGCAGCGACCTCGTGGGTGAAGGACTGGAGGTCGACGAGGAGCTTGCGCTCGCGGTCGATGGCGATGAGCGCCCGGAAGGCGACCTGCACGGCGACGAAGGCGAGGATCACCGCCCAGACCGCCTCGGGCACGGCGATGACGACCGCCGCGAGCCCTACGGCGAGCAGGCCATGGAGCAGCGCCTCGCCGACGACGAGCGGCGCGGCCAGAGGTGGCAGGCGCCAGCGCGAGCCGTCGGCGAGCGCTGCGGCGAGCGGGACGAGCACCATGGCGACCGCGCCGTAGGCGGCGAGCGCGAGGATGAGGGCGGCTGCCCCGTGCACGCTCGCAGGCTCGGCTCCCGCGAGCAGCAGGCGGTGGGTCAAGGGCACGAGCCCGAGGCCGACGGCGGTGAGGCCGAGGTTGAAGGTGAGCTTGACGCGGTTGCGCCGGTCGATGACGAGCCCCGACAGCACGGTGCCGGCGAGCCCGCCGAGCACGAGCGCGGGGGTGGCCGCGAGCAGCACCCCGAGCGCGAGGGCGACGTCCTCGAGGGAGAGATGCACCCGCCGCTGCGAGCCGGGCACGGCGATCGTCACCGCCTGCGTTCCGGCGAAGAGCGCCGCCACTCCCCACCACGGCAGGATCGTCGCCGCCGGCCTGCCACCGACGAGCGCCGCCACCGCGGACAGGACCACCCCGCTGAGCAGGACCGCGGCAACGAGCGCGCGGAGCCGGCGCGCCGCCTGCTCGGCACGCGAACTCGCGTCGGTGGTGGCGGTGGCCGTCGTCGTCTCCTGGGGGTGGACGACCGCCGAGCGCGTCTGGCTCATGCGCATACTGTCGACCGTAGCGACCGTGACTTGATGATCCTACGGGATACGGAGACCAACGAGGGCTGAGCCAGCGCCGGTGCGGCCAGGCCGACGCGGCCGACGGACGGCGCCCACCGCGACGAGCCCCACCGCAGGGACGAGCCCCACCGCAGGGACGAGCCCCACCGCAGCCGCGTGCGGGCGCCGACATGCGGGAGGGGTGGCCCGGTGGGCCACCCCTCCTGCGGTGCGTCGCCGCGGCTCGTGACCGCGGCGGATGCGGCGTCTAGAAGTCCATGCCGCCCATGCCACCCATGCCACCCATGCCGTGGTCGTGGCCGCCGCCGCCCTCGTTCTCCTCGGGCTTGTCGGCGACGAGGGTCTCGGTGGTGAGCATGAGCCCGGCGATCGACGCGGCGTTCTGCAGCGCCGAGCGGGTGACCTTCGCGGGGTCGATGACCCCGAAGCCGATCATGTCGCCGTACTCACCGGTGAGGGCGTTGAGGCCCTCGCCCGGCTGCATGCCGCGCACGCGCTCGACGACGACCGAGCCCTCGTACCCGGAGTTCGCGGCGATCCAGAACAGCGGCGAGGACAGCGAGGCCTTCACGATGTTCGCGCCGGTGAGGTAGTCACCCTCGAGGTCGACGTCGTCGATCGCGTCGGCGGCCTGCAGCAGCGCGACGCCGCCACCACCGACGATGCCCTCCTCGACCGCGGAGCGGGTCGCCGAGAGCGCGTCCTCGATGCGGTGCTTCTTCTCCTTGAGCTCGACCTCGGTGGCCGCGCCGACCTTGACGACGGCGACACCGCCGGAGAGCTTCGCGAGGCGCTCCTGGAGCTTCTCACGGTCCCAGTCGGAGTCGGTGTTGTCGATCTCGCTCTTGATCTGGGCGACGCGGGCGTCGATGTCCTCCTGCTCACCGGCGCCCTCGACGATCGTGGTCTCGTCCTTGGTGATCGTGACCTTGCGGGCGCGACCGAGCAGGTCGAGCGTGACGGCGTCGAGCTTGAGGCCGACCTCCTCGGTGATGACCTGCCCACCGGTGAGGATCGCGATGTCCTGGAGCATCGCCTTGCGGCGGTCACCGAAGCCGGGGGCCTTCACCGCAGCGGACTGGAAGGTGCCGCGGATCTTGTTGACGACGAGCGTCGCGAGCGCCTCGCCCTCGACGTCCTCGGCGATGATCACGAGCGGGCGGCCCGCCTGCATGACCTTCTCGAGGATCGGGAGCATGTCGTGGACCGCGGAGATCTTCTGGTTCGCGATGAGGATGTAGGGGTCGTCGAACACCGCCTCCATGCGGTCGGTGTCGGTGACCATGTACGGCGAGACGTAGCCCTTGTCGAACTGCATCCCCTCGACGAAGTCGAGCTCGAGGCCGAAGGTCTGGCTCTCCTCGACGGTGATGACGCCGTCCTTGCCGACCTTGTCCATCGCCT
>SLNF01000040.1 GCA_007133145.1 Nitriliruptorales bacterium | reverse complement strand
CGACGACGTCGCCGGGCCCGCCGGCGAGCCGCTTGACGGCCTCGCCGCCGCCCGGTCGGGCGACGACGACGACCTCGCCGGTCCGGGCCCGTGCGGCCTGCCACCCCCGGCAGACGAGGAGCCGATCGCCGTCGAGCAGCGCCGGGGCCATGCTCGGGCCGCGGACGCGCACGCGGGAGGGGCGGCACGCTGTGGCGAGCAGGGCGCCGAGCGCGAGCGCCAGGACGAAGGCCACGCGGGCACCCGCAGATCCGGACCCGCTCGGGCGCGCACACCCCCGGACGCGGCATGGACGCGGGGACATCTGGATAGCATACGGCCGCAACGGACGTCTACCTGCGAATTCCTTGCAAGAAGGAGCCATGATGTCCCTCCCCGCGAAGCTGCTCACACTCGCCGACCGCGTCCTCGCCCCCCGCGAGGTCGCCGCGCACTGCGACCTCATGTGCGGCGTCTACGACCCCGCTCAGGCGCGCATCGAAGCCGAGTCGGTCGTGGCCTGCGCCGAGAAGTACCACGCCTCTGAGGATCCCGTCTTCCGGGACCGCGCGATCTTCATCAAGGAGCAGCGCGCCGAGCTCGTCAAGCACCACCTCTCGGTGCTGTGGACCGACTACTTCAAGCCCCCGCACGTCGAGTCCTACCCGCAGCTCCACGACCTCTTCTGGCGTGCGATCAAGCAGGCCGGCGACGCGAAGAAGTCGATGGACCCCGAGGTCGGGCGCGAGCTCCTCGCCCTCATCGAGGAGATCAGCGAGATCTTCTGGGCGACGAAGAGGGGCTGAGCGATCTCCGACACCGACCCCGCCGTCGGCCCACTGGCCGAGCTCGCCGACGCCTACGGCATCGCCACCGGGTACCACCGCATCGACGGGCGCTGGCACGCGGCGTCGCGCAGGACGGTCCGCGCCGCGCTCGCCGTCATCGGCGTCGACGTCGCCGATGACGGCGAGGCCGCCGACGCCCTCGCCGCAGCCCGTCGGGCGCCCTGGCTGCGCGTCGTGCCCCCGAGCACCGTCGTGCGCGCCGGCACCCCGGCGACGGTCACCCTGCGGGTCCCCCCCGACGCCGACCTCGTCGTGCGCGTGCGCGGCGAGACGGGCGAGGTCCGGGAGGTCGCGGGCGCGACCCGCGACGCCGGCCTCGGCTCCCTCGACGTCCACGGCCGGACGCGCACCGCCGTGGAGCTCGACCTGCCGACCGACCTGCCGCTGGGCTACCACACCCTCGAGGTCGAAGGCGCCACCGACGAGCCCGCCGAGGGCATGCTCGCGGTCGCCCCGCCGGTGGCCCCGCTGCCCGAGGACCTGCCGCGCGCCTGGGGGTGGATGCTCCAGGTCTACGCCCTGCTCGGGGAGGGCAGCTGGGGGATCGGCGACCTCGCCGATCTCCGCTCCGTGCTGACCTGGAGCGCCGGACGGGGAGCGCACTTCGCCGTCGCCAACCCTCTGCACGCCCAGGCGCCGGTACCGCCGGTCGAGCCGTCGCCCTACTTCCCCTCGAGCCGGCGCTTCCACGACCCGCTCATGCTGCGCGTCGAGGAGGTCCCCGAGGTGGCCGCGCTCGACGGGGAGGCCCGCGATCGGCTCGCCGGGCTCGCCGCGCAGGCCCAACCCGATCCCCACCGCATCGACCGCGACGCCGTGCAGGCCGCGAAGATGGCCGCGCTCGGCGAGGCCTTCGCGGCGCTGCCGCCCCAGCGCCGCGCGCGGCTCGAGGGCTTCGCCGCACAGCAGGGCCCCGGGCTGCGCGACTTCGCGACGTTCTGCGCGATCGCGGAGATCCACGGTGTGCCGTTCGGCACCTGGCCCGCCGAGCTCCAGCACCCCGACGCCCCGGCCGTCGCGGCCTTCCGGGAGCGCCACTCCGATCGCGTGACCTTCCACATGTGGCTCCAGATGCTCTGCGACGAGCAGCTCGAGACGACCCAGCGGGCCGCCCGCGACGCCGGCATGCGCCTCGGGGTCGTCCACGACCTCGCCGTCGGGGTCGACGCAGGCGGCGCCGACGCCTGGGCGCTCCAGGACGAGCTCGCCCTCGGGGTCACCGTCGGCGCGCCCCCGGACTACTTCAACCAGCAGGGCCAGGACTGGGCGCAGCCTCCGCTGCTGCCCAACCGGCTGCCCGAGACGGGGTTCGCTCCCTTCCGCGACATGCTCGCCGCGGTGCTGCGCCACGCCGGGGGCATCCGCATCGACCACGTCATGGGGCTCTTCCGCCTCTTCTGGATCCCGGAGGGCGCCACCCCCGCCGACGGCACGTACGTGCGCTACCCCTCCGAGGACATGCTCGGGATCCTCGCGCTCGAGGCCCACCGGGCCGACGCCGTCGTCGTCGGCGAGGACCTCGGCACCGTCGAGCCCGGGGTCCGCGAGACCCTCACCGCCCAGCAGGTGCTTGGCTCGCAGGTGCTCTACTTCGAGCGTGACGACGCCGACGACTCCCGGTTGCGGCCCGCGTCGGCCTACCGCGAGACCGCCCTGGCCTCGGTGAGCACCCACGACCTGCCCACCGCGGCGGGGTGGTGGACCGGGGAGGACGTCCGCCTGCGCATCGAGCTCGGGCTGCTCGGCGACGGGGCCGACCCGGCCGCGGAGTGGGCGCACAGGGACGCCGAGCGCGGGCTCATGCACCGCCACCTGCGCGACGCCGGCCTCGTGGGGGAGGAGCCGACGCTCGAGGAGCTCATCGTCGCGATGCACGCCTTCCTCGCCGAGACGCCCGCGCGCCTCGTCGCCGCGAGCCTCCACGACGCCGTCGGCGACCGGCGCCAGCCCAACCTGCCCGGGACGGTGACGATCTACCCCAACTGGCAACTCCCGCTCGCGGTGCCCGATGAGCACGCCGGTGAGGGCCACCGCGAGCTCGCGCTCGAGGAGGCCCTCGCCCACCCGCTCCTCGAGCGCGTCGTCGCCGCGCTCGAGTCCCGCCGGCCTGGGCGGCCGTGACCCCGTCGCGGCCCGGTGCCGGTAGCCGGCTCCGAGGGCCCCCATTGCGTACGCTCTCAGCCCACGCGCCCCGAACGGGCACGGCAGACCTCCCCTAGCCTTGCCGCGGAGGGGGCCGCCGAAGGGACCGGGAGACGATGGAGCGCATGCGCGACGGGGTGCCGCCGGCGCCGGCCGAGGCCGAGGGCGAGGGCGGGGGGCACACCGTGCTCGTCGTCGACGACGAACGGGCCGTGCGGTCGCTCTTCGCCACGGTGCTGCGCCGCAGCGGCTTCGAGGCGATCGAGGTCGGCAGCGGCCCCGAAGCGCTCACCGCGATCGTCGAGCACCGCGTCTCGGCCGTGCTCCTCGACAGCCGCATGCCCGGGATGGACGGCGTCGAGGTCCTGCGCACGCTCCGTGCCGACGAGCGCACCCATACGCTCCCGGTGATCTTCGTCACCGGGGAAGGGGAGGTCGACCGCCGCGTCCGCGCGCTCGAGGCCGGTGCCGACGACTACCTCGCGAAGCCGGTGTCCACCGCCGAGCTCATCGCCCGGGTCCGCGCGCAACTGCGCGGGCAGGCCGTCTGGACCCGGGTGCTCGAGGAGCGCATGCGCGAGCGCACCGAGTTGCTCACCGACCTCACCCGCCAGCGCTCCGGCGCCTCCCTCGAGGAGACCGCGACGGCGCTCGTCCACCGCCTCACCGAGGAGGAGGGGCTCGCGGGGGCGGCGATCGTGATGTTCTCCCACGACATCGCCGTGACCGCCGCGGCCACCGGCCCCTTCGCGGCAGCGTTGCGCACCGGCCGCGCCCTGCCGCAACGCCTCGCCCGCGGCCTGCATGCGCGGGCCCTGCGGGGACCCTGGGTCGACACCGCCGACGCCACCCACGGCAGCCCCCGGGAGCGACCCAAGCGGCGCATCGAGCTGCCCGGCGGCGGACACAGCGTGGCCTACACCCCGCTCGTCGCCGGTGACGAGGTGCTCGGCATCCTCGGCATCGTCGACGACGACCCCGCGCCGGACGTCGCCAGCCGGCGGCTCGCCCTCGCCATCGACCTCGGCGAGGTCGTCGCGACGCTGCTGCACGACCAGCGCCACGCATGGGGCCAGCACGCCACCTCCCGCGACGCGCTCCTGCGCGTGATCGAGGCCGAGGCGTTCACGACGGTCTTCCAGCCCACCCGCCGCCTCACCGACGGCGTCGCCATCGGCGTCGAGGCCCTCACCCGGTTCCACGACGGTGCGAGCCCGCAGGAGCGTTTCCTCGAGGCCGCGCGCGCCGACTGCGGCATCGAGCTCGAGAGCGCGGCGATGCGCCTGGCCCTCGACCGCGCCGAGGCCCTGCCCGAAGGGCTCCTCCTCGGCCTCAACCTCTCCCCGCGGCTCGTCGTGGGCGACCCGGCCCTGCCTGCCCTGCTCAGCGCCCAGCCGAGGTCGATCGTCCTCGAGCTCACCGAGCACGACCACATCGACGACTACGACGCGGTCAAGCGGGCGATGGCCTCCCTCGGCCCGACGGTGCAGGTCGCCGTCGACGACGCGGGCGCCGGCTACGCCTCGCTCATCCACGTCCTGACCCTCGCGCCCGAATGGGTCAAGCTCGACCGGCTCTGGGTCCAAGGCATCGACGGCGACCCCGCGCGCCAGGCCCTCGTCGCCGGCCTCGTGCACTTCGCCCGCGAGACCGGCACCGCCCTCGTCGCCGAAGGCATCGAGACCGCGCACGAGCTCAGCGTCCTCCGCAACCTCGGGGTCGGGCTCGGCCAGGGCTTCCTGCTCGACCAGCCGAGCCCCGAGCCCCGACTGGAAAGTCCCTCCAGCTTTGGTTGAGCCACCCTCACCGTTGATGACGTGGGTGAGGTTCATGGTCGAGGTCCGCGGCACCCCCCACGCCGGCACGAAGCCCCGGCCGCGTGGTTTCGTGCCAAACCCCCCGATCCCGGGCTGGAAACTACTGGGAGTCGAGGTGCTCCGCCGCCCAGTCGTCGAGGAGCCGCAGCGCTTCGTCGCGCTCGATGGGTCCACGCTCGAGCCGAGCCTCGAGGAGCATCGCCCGGGCCTCGCCCACCTTCGGGCCGGGGGCGAGTCCGAGGTGCTCCATGATCTCGTGGCCGTCGAGCGGCGGGCGGATGGCCGCGAGCTCCTCCTGCGCACGAAGGCGCGCGATGCGCTCCTCGAGCTCATCCATCGCCGTCTGCAGCCGCTGGGCCTTGCGGCGGTTGGCCGTGGTGACATCGGCCCGGGTGAGGGCGTTGAGCCGCCGCAGCTGCTCGTCGTCGCCGGCGTCGCGGACATAGCGGCGCACGCCGGCATCGGTCCACGGCGCATCGGCGTAGCCGTGGAAGCGCAGGTGGAGCTCGACGAGCTGGCTGACCTTGTCGATCTCGGCCTTGGGGTAGCGCAGGGCAGCGAGGCGCTCGCGGGCCATGCGCGCCCCGACGACGTCGTGGTGGTGGAAGGTCACCTTCCCGCCAGGATGGAACCGCCGGGTGGCCGGCTTGCCGATGTCGTGGAGCAGCGCGGCGAGCCGGAGGATGCGGTCCTCGGCGGGACAGCCCTCGACGACGGCGAGGGTGTGGGCGTAGACGTCCTTGTGGTGGTGCGCCGGGTCGTGCTCCATGCGCAGGGCGGGCACCTCGGGCAGGACGTGGTCGGCGAGGCCGGTGTCGACGAGGACGTCGATGCCGCGGGAGACCGAGGGCCCGACGAGGAGCTTGTCGAGCTCGTCGCGGACGCGCTCGGCGGAGACCTCCTCGACCAGCCCGCTCATCTGCCGGGCGGCCCGGGCCGTGGCCTCGTCGAGGTGGGCGTCGAGCACGGCGACGAAGCGTGCGAGGCGGACCATCCGCAGCGGGTCGTCGCCGAAGCTCGTACGGGGGTCGATCGGCGTGCGCAGGATGCGGTCGCGCAGGTCGGCGAGGCCGCCGAAGGGGTCGACGAAGCGGTGCCCGGGGGTCTTGACGGCCATCGCGTTCATCGTGAAGTCGCGCCGGGCGAGGTCCTCCTCGATCGAGCGCCCGAAGCGCACCTGCGGGTGGCGCGATCCCGGGGCGTACTCGTCGGAGCGGAACGTCGTGACCTCGAGGGAGACGTCGCCCTTGCGGGCGCTCACCGTCCCGAAGCGCGCCCCCGTCAGCCACACGGCATCGGCGAGGCCGGCGAGGACCGCCTCGGTCTCCTCCGGGGGCGCGGAGGTCGCGAAGTCGAGGTCCTGGGCGCCGGGCCCGCGCAGCAGCGTGTCGCGCACCGTGCCGCCGACGAGGTAGAGCTCGTGACCGCGCTCGGCGAGGTGGTCGCCGAGTTCGTCGGCGAGGGGGTAGACCGCGACGAGCGCGGCGAGCTGGGCCTCCTGGGAGGCCATCACGTCGTGGGCCATGGCGGCCCCATGCTAGACGCGGGGCCCGCGACCCGTGCTCAGGAGGCGATCCCGGCCGCGCGGATCGCCACGCGCAGGTCGTGGGGGCTCGTCGCGCCGGAGAGGGCATCGCGCAGGGCGACCTCGCCGGTGCGGTAGAGCTCGAGGAGGTGCTGGTCGAAGGTCTGCATGCCGTAGTAGCCGCCCTCGGCGATGGCCTCCTCCAGCGCGTCGGTCTGGTCGGGGTCGACGATGTACTCGTGCAGACGCGTCGTCATGACGAGCGCCTCGATGACCGCGATCCGGCCCCCGCGGGTCCGCGGCAGCAGGCGCTGGCTCACCACCCCCTTGAGCGCGGTCGCGAGCGACAGCCGCGCCTGGTGCTGCTGGTGGGGCGGGTAGAGGTCGATGATGCGGTTGACGGTGTCGGTGGCGTCGGAGGTGTGGAGCGTCGAGATGACGAAGTGGCCGGTCTCGGCGGCCTGCAACGCCGCCTGGACGGTCTCGAGGTCACGCATCTCGCCGATGAAGATCACGTCGGGGTCCTGACGGGACACCGAGCGCAACGCGCTCGCGAAGGTCTGGGTGTCGACGCCGACCTCGCGCTGGTCGATGATCGCGAGGTGGTCCTCGTGGAGGATCTCGATGGGATCCTCGATGGTGACGATGTGGCAGCGACGGGTCGCGTTGATGTGGCTGAGCATCGCCGCGGTCGTCGTCGTCTTGCCCGACCCGGTCGGCCCGGTGACGAGCACGAGGCCGCGGTGCTCCTCGGAGAGCCGGCGCACCGCGGGGGGCAGCCCGAGCTCGTCGAAGCACTGGCTGCCGGGAAGGACACGGCGCACGACCACGCCCACCGACCCCCGCTGGCGGAACACCGCGACGCGGAAGCGCCCCGCGCCCGGCTCGGAGAAGGCGAAGTCGGCCTCCTCCGAGCCGGCGAAGCGCTCGGCGCCGTCGGCCATGAGCTGCTCGGCGAAGCGCGCGGTCTCCTCGGGAGTGAGCGCCGGCAGGTCGCCGACCTCGGAGAGCTCGCCTTCGACCCGCACGTAGGCGGGGCCGCCGGCCTTGAGATGCAGGTCCGAGCCCTGCTTGTCGACGAGGTGCTGGAGGTAGTCGTGGACGTCGGTCACCGCTGGCTCCTCGGTGCGCGGAACGCGCCCTGGCGTGGCGCTCTGTCGTCTCCATCGGCGTCGACCGCCGGGGACTTGACCTCCTTCGCGTCTATCCTGCCGGGCATGTCGCGCTACCCGACGCGCCACGCGGTCTCCGCCGGCGGCCTCGTCATCGACGACCGGGTCGACGGGCGCTGGGTCGTGCTCATCGCGCGGCGCAACCAGGCCGGCAAGCTCCTGTGGAGCCTGCCCAAGGGCGGGCTCGAGCAGGGCGAGGACCACGCCGCCGCAGCCCTGCGCGAGGTGCGCGAGGAGACCGGGCTGGCCTGCCGGATCACGGGCTCGCTCGGCGTCGTCGACTACTGGTTCGTCTGGCGCGAGGACGCCGTGCGCTACCACAAGTGGGTGCACTACTTCACGATGCGCCCCGAGGGGGGCAGCCTCGACGAGCGTGACGAGGAGGCCGAGGAGGTGGCCTGGCTGCCCTTCGACGACGCCGTCGAGCGCCTGAGCCACGACAACGAGCGCGCCCTCGTGCAGCAGACGCCTTCGATCGTGCCGCCGGCGTGAGCCGGCGGGGCTCCACCCTCGTCGCCGCGGGCATCCTCCTGTCGCGCGTCGCCGGCTTCGTGCGGCTGCGGGCGATGGGCCACGTCTTCGCCACCGGCGGGGTCATCGAGTCGTTCAACGCCGCGTTCCGCATCCCCAACATCCTCCAGAACCTCTTCGGCGAAGGGGTGCTCTCCGCGTCGTTCATCCCGGTCTACAGCCGCCTGCTCGCCGAGGGCCGCGAGGAGGAGGCCGGACGGGTGGCCGGGGCGATCGCGGGCCTGCTCGCCGTCGTCGCCTCGCTGCTCGTGCTCCTCGGGGCGCTCGCCGCCGAGCCGCTCACGCGGGTCATCGCCCCGGGCTTCACCGGCGAGCGCTTCGACCTCACCGTCACGCTCATGCGGATCCTCTTTCCCGGCATCGGCCTGCTCGTCCTCAGCGCCTGGTGCCTCGGGGTGCTCAACAGCCACCGCCGCTTCTTCCTGTCCTACGTCGCGCCGGTGCTGTGGAACGGCGCGCAGGTCGCCGCGCTCGTCGGCGCCGCCGTCGCCGGCCTCGCGCCCGCCTCGATCGCCGTCGCCCTGGCCT
>SLNF01000202.1 GCA_007133145.1 Nitriliruptorales bacterium | reverse complement strand
GTCGCTGTGCATCGACACGTACCCGAGCGTGGTCGAGGGCGGCTTCGGGCTCTTCCTCACCTCCACCGACCCGGAGGACCGACCGGTCTTCTGGGCGGTGCCCTGAGCGGGTCCGACGGCGGCGCGACCTCGGCTCAGACCGTGTCCCGGCCGCCGGTGCCGAAGACGTCGCCGTCGAGTTCGACGCGCTCGCGTTGTGTCACCGTCGAGTCCGGCCGTCGCCTCCGGGAACAGCCCTCACCCGCCGTGTTCAGCCGCCGACGGCGGCGAGGACCGCGACGGTGAGCGCGAGGGAGGCGGCGATCTCGCCGACGCCGACGACGGCGGGTCGCAGCGGGCGCGCGCGCCGCGCGTTGGCCCGTGGTCCCGCCCAGGCGCGCAGCGCGAGCAGCCACGCGAGGGCGGGGACGGCCGGGCCCCAGCCCCAGAGGACCGCGAGGCCGCTGCCTGCCGCCGCGGCCGCGACGTGGTAGCCCACCGACGCGGCGACGTAGCCGGGGCGCCCGCGCTCGCGGATCATCGTCTTGACGTAGAGCACGGTGCCGAGGAAGTAGGCGAGCAGGACCCCGGCCGCCGTCGCGAGCGCCGTCCAGTCCCCGCCGCCACCGGCGTCGAAGGCCACACCGGCGATCGCCGTGGCCGCGAGTGCGGAGACCCCGTCGTTGGCGAGGGAACGCTCCCGCCCGGTCGCGGCGAGGGCGAGGCTCGCGGCGAGCAGCGGGGCGTAGAGCAGCGCCCAGGCGAGCAGGCGCGGGGCGAGGGCGACCGCGACGACGCCTCCGAGGGCGGCGGTGGCCCCGAACACGACGACGGGGGGCAGGAGGTCACGCCGGCGGCGCGCCCGCAGCCACCGTCCGAACGGGATCACCGCGAGGTAGCCGCCCACCCAGGCCACGAGCAGGGGAAGATGCGCCGCGGACGGGCCGGCGAGCCAGACCCCGGTGACGAAGGGCAGGAGCAGCATCGCCCAGGCGCCGTGTTGGTCGGGCAGCCAGCGCACCGGTCGGCGGCCCGTGCGGGCGCCGTCGTCGCGGGCGGACCGTCGGACCCCGGCGGGTCGTTGGACCTTTTGCATGGGGCTCATGGTAGTGGTTCGCGCCCGTCCTCCGGAGGCCCGCAGGGCCGTCGGGCCGGTCCGCGCTCGTGAGGTCTCAGCCTCGGGGGTAGGCGCGCCGCAGCGCCTCACGGCGCGGGGCGAGGTCGGCCGCGGCGCGGAAGGCCGCAGCGAGGGTGCCGTGGCCGGCGGTGCCCGCCCCGGCGATGTCGAAGGCCGTGCCGTGGTCGACCGAGGTCCGCAGGATCGGCAGGCCGAGCGTCACGCTCACCGTGCCGTCGAAGTCGACGGTCTTCGCCGCGATGTGGCCCTGGTCGTGGAGGTGGCAGAGCACGGCGTCGTAGCGACCCTCGAGGCCCTGGTGGAAGACCGCGTCGGCAGGCACCGGCCCGGCGACCGGCATGCCGGCGGCGCGCGCGTCCTCGCAGGCCGGCCCGATCGCCGTGAGCTCCTCGTCGCCGAAGGCGCCGCCCTCCCCGCCGTGGGGGTTGAGCGCGGAGACCGCGAGGCGGGGCTCGTCATGGCCGAGCACGCGCAGGGCCTGCCAGGCCTCGGCGATGGCCTCACCGACCGCCTCACGGGTCACACCGGCGACGGCGTCGCGCAGGGCGAGGTGGCGGGTGGTGAAGAAGATCGCGAGCCCGCGGACGAGGAACATCGTCTGCCCCCTCGGCCGCCCGGTGAGCGCGGCGAGCATCTCGGTGTGCCCGAGATGGGTCGCGCCCGCCGCCCAGATCGCCTCCTTGTGGATCGGCGCGGTCACGATGCCGGCGACGGCGCCGTCGAGCGCGAGGCGGGTCGCGGCCTCGATCGCCTCCACCGCCGAGCGGCCGGCCTCGGCGCTGACCCTTCCCCAGGCGACGTCCTCGCCGGGCCCGCCGACGTCGACGACGGCGATCGTGCCCTCGCCGAGGCCGCGTGCGTCGGCGGGATGGTCGACCTCGGTCACCGTCGCCTCGAGGCCGCAACGCCGTACCGCCTCGCGCAGGGCGCCGGCGTCGCCGACGGCCACCCCGAGCGCGTGGGCGTCGGTCGGTGGCACGGCGAGCGTGCGGGCGACGATCTCGGGGCCGATCCCGGCAGGGTCACCAAGCGTCACGGCGAGCAGCGGGCTGTCCACCTCGGGCATCTCCGTCGCTCCCTTCGGCGGCGGCCGGGCGCGGGATGGACGCGAGCGGCGTCGGGGCAGCCGCAGCGCGGCCGCCCCGCAGGTGGCTCAGTCCTCGCCGATGACCATCGGCTCGGCAGGGTACTCGAAGAGCGTGGGGTCGGCGGCGGGCTCGAAGGCCGTGACGGTCATGCCGCCGGCCGCACCGTCCTCGTCGGTGATCATCAAGCGGAGCGTCGCCCCGGTCTCGTCGTCGACGCAGACCTCGACCTCACCACCCGGCTCCTCGCCGAGCATGCCCATGCTGGCGTCGGCCTTCGCGCAGGTCGCCGCACGTCCGGCGATCGTCTCGGCCTCCTGCGACTCCCAGACCTCGTCGGCGAGGGGGTCGTCGGCTCCTGGCATGAGGCCTCCAAGCCCCGCGGTCATCGCGAAGGGGTCGGCGCCGGCGCCGTCGGCGGGCCCCTGGACGCACTGCCAGTCGCCCTCCCCGCCGAAGCAGGTCGTCATCGTGTCGTCGCGGAAGATCGTCCAGAGCTCCTGGCCGTTGTCGTCGGCGAGCATCGCGACGTCGTCACCGTCGACGGCGTAGGTGATCTCCTCCGAGCCGGTCTCGGGATCCTCGATGCGGTAGGTCACGGTGTACGGGCCGGTCGTCGCCGGCGCGTCGTCGTCGGCTGGCTCCTCGTCGGCCGGCTCCTCCTCGGCCGGCTCCTCGTCGGCCGGCTCGGGGGGCTCGTCTTCCGATGTGGGCTCGGCCTCGGCGGGCGGCTCGTCGGCGACGACCTCGCCGGGGTCGTCGCCCTCCTCGCCACAGGCGGCAAGGGCGATCGCAAGAACGAGGGTGCAGAGGAGCGCGGTGGTTCGGAGCGGGGTCATCGCATGGCCTCTCGGCGTCGTGGTCGTCGTGGGCACCGCGGACGCACGCGGACCCGCCGCTGCCGTCCCCGGCGCGGGTCAGGGTGCGCCCGTCAGCAAGCCATGGCCGGCTGTGGCTGCGCAAGGGTCACCCGGCCCTCAGGCCTCGGCGAAGCGCCCGACGACGTCGGTGGGGTCCATGCCGGTGAGGTGGCGCTGGAAGAGGCGGTAGTAGGCGACCTCCTCGCCGGTGCGCAGCGGGGGGTCGACGACATCGCGCTCGGCGGCGAGCTCCTCGTCGGTCACCGTCGCGCCGTAGTGGTCGCGCAGGACGTGACGCGCGCCGGTGCCCTCGCCGAACTGCGCCTTGCGTCGCCACAGCAGATCCTCGGGCAGCCAGCCCTCGAAGGCCTTGCGCAGCAGCCACTTCTCGGCCCGGTCCTCACCGGAGAGCTTCCAGCGCGCGGGCAGCCCGAGGCCGAGCTCGACGACGTCGAAGTCGAGGAACGGCACCCGCGGCTCGAGGCCGTTCGCGCTCGCGACGCGGTCGACGCGCTGGAGCCCGCCGGCGTGCAGCCCCTCGATCGTCGCGACGAGCTCGTCGTGGAGCTCCGCGTGGCTGTCGATCTCGCCGTAGTGGGAGTAGCCGGCGAAGAGCTCGTCGGCGCCCTCGCCGATGAGGACGACCTTGACGTGGCGCGCCGCGAGCTTCGCGACGAGGAGGTTGGGCACCGAGCTGTGGACGAGCTGGGGGTCGAAGGACTCGATGACGCCGACGACCTCGGGCACCCAGTCGATGAGCTCGTCGTCGGTGTAGACCCGCTCGTGGTGGGCGGTGCCGAGCTCGGCCGCGAGGCGCCGGGCGGCGGCGAGGTCCTCGCTGTCGGCCATGCCCACCGAGAACGTCGGCAGACGCCAGCCCTGCTCACGCGCGATCCGCGCGGCGATCGCAGTGACGAGGCTCGAGTCGAGGCCTCCCGACAGCAGCGTGCCGACGGGCACGTCGGCGACCATGCAGCGCTCGACGGCGGTGATGAGCGTGTCGCGGATCGCCTGCAGCGCGGTCTCGGGGGGTTCCTCGGCGGCGAGCTCGTCGCCGAGGAGCTCGGCGACCGCCTGGGTGCGGCGCTCGGGCAGGGCGCTGAAGACCTCGAGGCCGCGCTCCGGCGTCCAGCTGTGCCCCGGCGGGAACGTCTCGACGTCGTCGCGCCGCTCGGGGTCGAAGGCCTTGAGCTCGCTCGCGAAGACGACGGTGTCGCCGTCGCGCACCCAGTAGAGGGGGGCGATGCCGAGGAGGTCGCGCGCGGCGAGGAAGCTGCCGTCCTCCCCGGCGACGGCGAAGGCGAACATGCCCCACAGCCGGTCGAGGGCGGCGGGGCCCTCGGCGTCGAGGAGCTGGAGGACGACCTCGTGGTCGGAGTGCGTCGCGAACGACGCACCGGCCTCTTCGAGGCGTGCGCGCAGGCGGAGGTGGTTGTAGATCTCACCGTCGCCGACGAGCCACCAGCCGCCCTGTGCGGCCTGCAGCGGCTGCCGGCCACGCTCGACGTCGACGATCGCGAGGCGTCGGTGGCCGAGCCACGCCCGGCCCACGGCGAGGCTCGCCTGCCCATCGGGTCCGCGGTGGGTCAGCCGGTCGAGCATGCGGTCGCCCTCGGCTGGATCGAACGGCCCGTACGCCGCGACGATCCCTGACATCGTCTTCCACTCCCTCGTACGCTCGTGGCCCCGTCCATCGTTGCGGGGCTCAAACCATGAAGTGTAGGTCGTCGCGCTCGCGGCCCCTGCACGGCGGGGCTACCGCGCGTCGAGACGCCAGAGGCCCGTCTCACGGGCGGCCCGCCGTGCCTCGGCCACCTCGTCGGCGGCGACGGGACGGTCGATGTCGGGATAGCGGTCGGTCGAGACGACCTTCCACGCCGGGCGGTACTGGCCCATGACGTTGACGTAGGTGTCGGTCGACAGCCCCGCGAGGAAGGCCATCACTGCGCGGCTCTCCTCGACGAGTCCTGGCATGACGAGATGACGGACGAGCAGGCCGCGGCGCGCGAGCCCGTCCTCGTCGACGACGAGGTCGCCGACCTGACGGTGCATCTCCGCGACGGCGGCGGTGGCGACCTCCCCGTAGTCGGCGACGCCGAGCAGCCGTCGGCAGATCGCCGGGGAGCGAAGCTTGAGGTCGGGCATGTAGACGTCGACGACGCCGTCGAGCAGGGCGAGGCTCTCGGGGCCGTCGTAGGCGCTCGTGTTGTAGACGATCGGGATGGCGAGGCCCCCCTCGACGGCGTGGGGCAGGGCCTCGAGCACCTGCGGCACGACGTGCTCCGGGGTGACGAGGTTGAGGTTGTGGCAGCCCTGGGCCTGGAGGTCGAGCATGAGCCCGGCGAGCTCGGTCGGGCCGGCCTCCCAGCCCGCGGCCCGCTGGCTGATGTCGGCGTTCTGGCAGAACACGCAGCGTAGGTTGCAGCCGGAGAAGAAGATCGTCCCCGAGCCGCGATGGCCCCGCAGGACGTCCTCCTCCCCCGGGTGGGCGAAGGCGCTGACGACCCGGGCGTAGCGGCCGATGCGGCACGCGCCGACCCCGTCGGCGAGGCGGTCGACGCCGCGGCAGGGCCGCGGGCAGACCCTGCAGGGGGTGAGGAGGTCGAGGGCGGCCTCGGCGCGTCGGGTGAGCTCCCCCGAGGCGTGGAGGTCCCCGACGCCGGGTGGCGTGGCCTCGCGGGAGCGCACGAACGCCCCGCCGCCGGTGGCGGCGTCCGGCCGGGTCGCGGCGCGGGGGCGGTGCCGGGTCATCACCCGTGACCCTACGGTGACGGGGATCGCCCTCCCGGGTAACCCGTCCCTCGAACGGTGGGACCTGCGGCCTTTCTTGCGTTGAACTGGCAATGCTAAAGGCGGCTATGTCATGCTGACGTCATGCTGCGGGGTTTCCGCCTCGCCGGTGACATCGATAGCCGCGTCATGGATGACGGGGCGGGAAGGCATGGCATGACATCGCAGGGATCAGTACAGCGCGGCGCGACTGGACCGGTGACCGCGCCCTCGCACCGGCTCCGGGCCGTCGTCGTGCTCGCGGTCGCAGCGCTGCTCGCGACGCTCGCGCCGCCGGCCGCAGCCCAGGGTGAGAGCCCCTGGTCGAGCTACCAGGCCGATCCGGGCAACACCCGGCAGGCGGTGGCCGACGGGCCGAGCGATCCGGGCGTGAGGTGGGTGCGCGACCTCGCGGAGCCGGAGCCGGGTGATGCGGTGGCCAACGCCGACGGTTGGGGCCTGCGGGTCGGGCGCCGCGGTCAGGGCATGCCGGTGGTCGGCCCCGACGGGCAACTGCTGCTGCGGGCCTCGAGCGAGGCCGAGGACACCGACGACGTCCTGCTG
The DNA here is from genome assembly GCA_007133145.1 of Nitriliruptorales bacterium. GTDB lineage: Bacteria > Actinomycetota > Nitriliruptoria > Euzebyales > Egibacteraceae > T1Sed10-49. The sequence continues at coordinate 2,149 of SLNF01000202.1, read as the reverse complement.
GCCCTCGACCCCGATGACGCGACGGTCCTGTGGGAGCACGAGACCGACGCCAGTAGCGCGTGCGAGCCGGCCGTGGACAGCCAGGGCCGCGTGTGGACCCCGGACTTCACCGGCGAGGAGAACGGGCTGGTCGGCGTGGACGCAGACTCGGGTGCCGTGCGGGTCTCCCTGGAGGACGGCGAGGACGGCAGGGTGCCGGCCTGCACCGAGAGCCCGCTCCTGCTCGGCGGGCAGGGCGACGGCGAGCGGCTCGTGGTCGTCGGCCGCAGCGGCGAGCCCGGCGACGTCGTCGCGGTCGACGTCAGCGCCGACGACGGCGACGTGGCGATCGCCTGGGAGCTCGATGACGGTGGTGAGCTCGCTGAGGTGCTCGGCGCCGGCGACGGTTGGAACCGCGGCGACAGCTTCGCGCTGTCCGACGACCAGCTGTTCCTGGGCGTCGAGGACGACGACGGCAACGTCGAGCTCGCCGCGTTCGACCTCGACGACGGCAGCGTCGCGGCGCGTGTCGGGCTGCCGACGCCGCCGGCGGAGGACGACGAGGACCCGGCCGACCACGACGTCAACGACTACCGCCGCCTGCGGATGCTCGTCGCCGACGACACCCTCGTCCTCGGGCCCGAGGACGCCGAGTTCGACCACCTCCTCGCCTACGACGTCGCTGGCGGGCTCACCGACGGCCAGGACGAGAAGTGGCTCGAGCGCGAGGGGACGCTCGGACGCTGGGCGATGTCGTCGCAGGGTGAGACCGTCGTGACCCGGGAGGGCCCGCGCGCAAGTCGCACCCTCGTGGGCCGCTCGCTCGACGACGGCTCGGTGGTGTGGACCAAGGACAGCGGCAACGCCGTGGAGGAGGGCTTCATCCCGGTCGGCGCGGACGGCCGCATGTTCGTGCAGCAGCGCCGCGCCGGGGCTCGCGCCCAGGAGATCACCGCGCTCGCCCCCGACGGCACGTGGGAGTGGTGGTTCTCGCCCGACGGGCTCGCCGAGGCGCTCGACGTCGACGACCTCGACGAGGTCGGCTACTCCGGGGCGAACACGGTGTTCGGGCCCATCGACGGCGACGGCACCTTCTACGTCGCCAGCCGCAGCGCCAACACCGACGCGATCGTCGCGATCGACAGCTCCGGGGACATCCCCACCGAGTTCAACCGCGACGATGACGACGATGACCGCCTCGCCGGGGACGACCGCATCGGCACGGCGATCGACCTCGCTCAGGAGTTCGAGGAGGCTGACACCGTGCTCGTCGCCCGTGGCGACGACTTCCCCGACGCGCTCGCTGGGGCGCCGCTGGCCTCACACCTCGATGCACCGATCCTGCTGAGCAACCCCGGCTCGATGACCGCGGGCACCCTCGCCGAGGTCGAGCGGCTCGGCGCTTCCGAGGCGCGGCTGCTCGGCGGCGAGGTGGCCCTGTCGTCGACGGTCGAGGCGCAACTCGAGGCCGCCGGCCTCGACGTCGAGCGCTACGCGGGTGCCGACCGTTGGCAGACCGCCGCGCTCATCGCCGAGGACCTCCCCGAGGACGACGCGGCGTTCGTCGCCCGCGGCCGGGTCATCGGCGACCCGGACTCGGGGTGGGAGGACGCCGTGGCGGTCTCGGCGCTCGCGGCCTTCAGCGGGACCCCGATCCTGCTCACCGACACCGACACCCTGCCGGCCGACACCGCCGCGGCGCTCGCCGGCCGCAGCGAGGTCACGATCGCGGGCGGTGACGCGGTCGTCTCACCGGAGGTCGAGAACGCCATCGACGGCGGCGAGGGCAGCCGTACCGAGCGCCTCGCCGGCGCCGACCGGTGGGAGACCTCCTCGGAGATCGCCGATGCCTCGGTCGACGAGGGCATGGACCCGGAGACGACGTACCTCGCGACGGGACTGAACTTCCCGGATGCGCTGGCCGCCGCACCGGTCGTCGGGGCCACCGCCCCGGGGATCGCCGAGGCCTCGGGTGGCGTGCTGCTGCTCGTCGACGGCGACGATCTCTCGCGTTCCCGGGCCAGCCGCGACTGGCTCTCCGACAACGCCGGGGACATCGACCGGATCCGTGCGGTCGGCGGCCCCGCGGTCGTCACCGACGACGTCGTCGATGCGGCGCGCGGGCTCGTGGGGATCGAGTAGCAGATCCCGAACTGCGCAGCGAGGGGGC
>SLNF01000208.1 GCA_007133145.1 Nitriliruptorales bacterium | reverse complement strand
TCGCGCTGCTGCACATGAACCATCCGGGCAGCGGCACCGCTGAGGGTGTGGCCCGCGCCGTGCCCGAGCTGCGCGACCGCGGCCTCGAGCTCGTGCGCCTCGGCGAACGGCCGCTTGCCGGGAGCGGAGGTCCACCGCGGGCCGGGAGGTTGCGCCTGCCCGCCTGAGGCGTGTCGCGGTGGAGCAAGGTTCGGGTCGGCGGTGACCCCCGCGAAGGCCGACGTGGCCCGCCCGATGAGGTACGTCCGGGTGTCAGCGGCATCGTCGATGCGTCGCGAGGGACCGCGGGTGGCGCCTCTAGGGCTCCGTCTCGACGAGTAGTCGGTAGAGCTCGGTGGCAACCGGGGGCGCGACGGTGTCGCCGTCGACGAGCAGGACGGGGGCGTGCATGGTGGCTGCGGCGGCGGAGCCGGCGAGCGCGTCGGGGAAGTTCGCGCCGGTGGCGACGTAGACGATGCGCGACTCGTCGAAGGCGTCGGCGACGATGGCGGCGGCGGTGTCGTAGCGGTTTGGGCCGGCGAGGCGGGTGGGGGTGACGCCGGTGAGGTGCTGCAGTTGGGCGAGGACGGCGTCGCTGACCGCAGAGGGGCCGCCGAGGACGCGGATGCGCTCGGGGGCGAGGCGCTGGAGTTCGGTGGCGATCGCGGCGGGCACGTGGTCGGGGCCGACGAGCAGGACGGGTGCGTGCATGGTGGCGGCGGCGGCGGAGCCGGCGAGCGCGTCGGGGAAGTTCGCGCCGGTGGCGACGTAGACGGTGTCTACGGTCTCCTGGAAGGCGTCGGCGACGATGGCGGCGGCGGTGCCGTAGCGGTCGGAGCCCGCGAGGCGAATCGGCACCAGGCCGGTCAGCATCCGCACTTCCGTGAGCGCCGCGTCCCCCACCGCGGCCGTGCCGCCCAGGGCGAGCACCGAGACCGGACGCGGCTCGAACGCCACCCAGTCGAACTCCCAGCCGTAGGCGACGAACCCATCGTCGAACCAGAACTCGCCACCGATGGCCAAGCGGACCTTGAGCGCCTCGGGGGCGCCCCACTGCGAGCGTTGGACGTCTCCCGGGCTCACCCACACGGTGTGGTACCGCAACTCGCCCTCGGGCATGTAGGCCTTGCCCGCGCACTCTCCCGGCAGCGGATCCGCTCCGATGACGCAGGGATTGGGGTGGGGGTCGATGCCCGCGTCATAGTTCACCTCGAACACGACGTGTGCGTCGGTGGGGTTCACGAACGCGAGCGTCACGGTCCACGGGGATGCCGCGGTCAGCAAGACGTGCGGATGGCCGGCGGCCATGTTCGCCTCGTTCGTGCTGGGCCAGTCCGCGGCGTCAGCCGGTACCACGAGGGCGCTCAGGGTGAGGGCCGTCGCGAGGACCAGCGCCCACGATCGTGCGGCCCCCCTCCGCCGTCGTGCCCCCAAGCCGAGAAGCGTCGATGGTCGGCCATCACGCATCAGCGACATCACGCACCCCCTTGCGGTGCTCATGGGGTCCAGGGCGGTCCCAGGCCGAGATTCCGATGGTGTTCGGCCTTCGAGAAGAGTCCAATGGCACATAAGAAATGGGATTGCTCATGACATCATGCACTGCATTCGACATACAGGGGAATGCTGCATCATCATGGCATGAGACTTCTGCGTCCCACCGGCGGGCCCGGGCTTGAGCGTCGGTGCGAAGGTGCATGGCTGGCCGCCGGTTCGGTTGTGCCGGGTCGGCGCGGCTCGCCGGTCCACCCGGCCTCCTCCAACGGGCCGCCCTGCCCTAGGCACGATGCGTCACATCGGCTACACGCAGAGGACCATTTGCCCGCCCACCGGAAGGCGTGACCGATGTCCGTCCTGGCCCGGCCTCCATCCTCCCGCGACCGGACGAGGGGCCTCGTCGGCGTCCTCGGCGGCCTCGTCCTCGTCGCGTGCGCGCTCGCCCTCGGCCTTGCTGCCCAGGCCGACGCCAGCGAGCCCACGGTCGAGCGGATCGAGGGCGCGGATCGCTTCGCGACGGCGGCCGCAGCCGCAGAGGTCACCAACCCCGATGGGGCCGAGCAGGTCATCGTCGCCGCCGGCTACGACTTCCCCGACTCCCTCGCCGCAGCCGGCCTCTCCGGGCTGCGCGACGCGCCGATCCTGCTCGCCGACGACCAGCGGGGCACCCTGCCGGCGTCAACGAGCGCGGCCCTGGCCTCGCTCGACCCCGCCCGCGTGCTCATCGCCGGGGGCCCTGCCGCCGTCGACGAGGCGATCGTGGAGGCGCTCGAGGCCGAGGGCTGGGTGACCGAGCGACTCGCGGGTGCGGACCGCTACGCGACCGCCGCGCGCATGGCCGAGGCCTTCGCGCCCGGGGACGTCGCCGAGGCCACGGCGATCCTCGCGACCGGGCGGACCGCCGCCGATGCCCTGTCGGCCGGGCCCCTCGCGGCGAGCGGACCGCACCCCGTCCTGCTCACCGAGAGCGCGGTGCTGCCCGAGGCGACCGCGGGGGCGCTGACCGATCTCGAGATCGACCGCGTGCTCGTCGTGGGTGGTGAGGGCGCCGTCGGCGCCGGAGTCGTCACCGAGGTCGAGGCCCTCCTCGGCCCCGGCACCGTGACGCGCCTCGAGGGCGCCGACCGCTTCGCCACCGCGGTGGCCATCGCCGAGCACGACCCCGCCCTGCGCGACAGCGCCGAGATCCTCATCGCCACCGGCTACGGGCCCCGCAACACCGACGGGGTCAACGTCCCTGCCGACGCGCTCGTCGCCGCCCTCTACGGCGGGCAGACGACCTCGCCGCTGCTGCCGGTGCACGACGTCGCGAACGCCACGCCCGCAGCGGTCGAGGCCTTCATCGCCGACCGGTCGCTGCAGATCACGAAGGTCACCGTCTTCGGGGGCCCGGGGGCGATCTCCGACGCGGTGGTGGGCGAGGTCGCCACCGCCGCCGACGCCGGGGTGGAGGGCCCGGCGGTCGTCTTCGGCGAGGCCGTGAGCTTCACCGCGGCGCTCGACGAGCCCGTCGACGTCACGCTGTACGTGCTCGACGGCGACGGGGTCCCCGTCGTCGGGCAGGACGTGGCCCTGCAGCGCAGCCGTCTCGCCGATGACGGCGACACCGCGACGGACACCTCGACGGTGACGACCGACGCGATCGGGAGGGCGAGCGTGACGGTCGACCCGCCAGGGCGCACGGCCGAGGACCGCATCGTCGCTATCGCGGCCACCGACGATGGCGAGCTCACCGCCGAGGGCGGGATCGCCTGGAGCGCCGCCGCGGTGCGCAACGTCGACGCCGAGGAGGACGGGCTCCTCGCTCTCGCCGGCGATGCGCTCCTCGCCCGCCAGGGGTGGTCGCAGGACCCCGCCAACGACGCGATCGCCGGCGCCGCCGACGGCGACACCCTCGAGCTTCTCGGCACGCACGCCTACCACGGCCCTGACGAGGCGATCGACGTCGACCGCCCGCTCACGCTCACCGGCGAGGCGACGATCCGTGGCGGGGGGTTCACCGCGCTCACGGTGACGGCCCCGGGCGTCACGCTCGAGGGCCTCGAGGTGCGGCACTCCGCCGAGGGCGTGCCGCATGCGGTGCTCGTCGAGCTCGACGCCGAGGACGCCGGCATCCTCCTCGACGGCCTCACCGTCGTGAGCGAGGGCGGGGGTGACAACTCGGGCATCACCGTCACCAACGACGGCGGCGCGCTCAGCGGTGTGACGATCCGCGATTGCACCGCGTCGGGCTTCGCCACCCCGGTCTTCGTCACCGAGATCGCGACGCTGCCCCGTGAGCCGATGACGCCCATCGACATCGGGGGCGACCTCAGCGACATCACGATCGAGGGGAGCACGCTCACCGATGGGGGCGTCGCGCTGCTCGCCGGGCTCTTCGACGAGGACGCCGAGGACACCCCCGACGTCACCGTCACCGGCAACGTCCTCGCCCCCGACGACGTCGGGCTGTGGATCAACGGGCGCGTCGATGCCGATCAGGTCGTCGGCAACGTCGTCGAGGGCGGCACCGGGCGCTTCATCGTCGTCCGCGGAGGCGTCGACGCCGCCGCCGCCGAGCGGCTCGCGACCGACCTCGCGGCGAGGAACACGCTGCCCGCCTCCAACGTCTTCCACCTCGACGCGGACGACTTCGGCTTCGGTCCCGGCGTCGAGGGGTGGGTCGTCGGCGAGTCGCCGTAGGCCCGACGCTGACGTCGCCGCCCTGCAGCCCGAGGGGCGTCCCGCGGCGGTGCGGGGCGCCCGGGCGAGACGGTCAGGGTGCGGTGATCGACGCCGGGGGCGGGGCCGGCTCCGACCAGAGGGTCGCCGCGAGACGGGTGAGCAGCTGCTGTCCCGACCCGGCGGAGGTCGTGCCCTGGTAGCTGTAGACGACCGCGCCGTCGCTGCGCCCACGCGCGGTGGCGATCTGGGTGAGCGAGCCGTCGATGTCGTTGAGGAACCCGGCCTGCCCGACGGCGAGCACGCCGTCGCCGCGGGGAAGGTCGCGCTGCCACGTCGTCCAGTCGTCGAACCAGGCCTGCTCCGCGGCGACGTGCGCGCGGAAGTAGTTCATCGGCAGGGCGGCGTCGATCGTGCCGTCGGCGAGCCAGGATGGCCAGTCCTGGAAGACGTCGCGGTAGGTGCGCGTGCGCTCGTAGCCCCCGGCACTCGTCGGCCCGGCGCCCATCGTGCTCGCCGCGAGCGTCACCGCGACGGCGGGGTCAGCGGCGCGCACCGCCGCGGCGGCCTGACGCGCGAGCGCGTCGACCTGGGCGCGTCGCCACGCGTTCCAGGCGGGGTCGTCCTCGGCGGGCGTGCCCACCTCCCCGGTCGCGGCACGGAACCGGGCGAGTGACGCGGGGTGGTAGCCCCACCGCGCGTCCTCATAGCGGACGTAGTCGAGGTGGACCGCGTCGAGGTCGTACGCGGCGGCGAGCTCGCCGACGACCGCGGCGACGTGGTCGCCGACCGCGGGCACCCCGGGGTCGAGGTAGAGCCCGTCGGTGCCCTCGCGGTTGCGGGTCACCCACGGGTCGTCGCTGCCGGGGCCGTGCTCGCGCCAGACGTGGCCGGAGGGCAGGGCGAGGCCGTCGTAGACGGCGTGGTAGGCCGGCAGGATCGAGACCCACGCCTGCACCGACAGCCCGCGGTCGCGGGCGGCGGGCAGGAGCACGTCGAGGATGTCGAGCCCGTCCTCGAGCCCGGGGTCGGGTGTGGGGGGCAGGACCTCCGAGGCGTAGTAGGCGTCCTGCCGGCGTGCCACCTGCACGATGACGGTGTTGGCGTTGGTGGCCGCGGCGTCATCGAGCACCCGGTGGATCCCGCGGCGGGTCTTGACCGCGTCGTCGAAGAGGTGCACCCATACGCCCCGGACCTCGCTGGATGGCCCGCCCGCCCGCTTCTCCGCGTAGCGCGCCTCCAGCGCGGTGACGAGCCGCTCGCCGAGCACCGCCGGGCCGCCGACGAGGCGCAGCGGTCGCTCGTCGGCGAGGCCTCCCAGCCGCAGCCAGCGGTCGCTGCCTTTGCCGGGCCCCTCAGCGCCGACGTAGAGGACGGGCCCACCGTCATCGCGGGCTGCCGACCAGCCGGCGGCGACTGCGTCGACGAGGCTGGCGTCGCCCCCGGCGACGAGGTGCCCGCGACCCTCGGCGGGGAAGGCACGGGCCATCGACGCGGCGGTCTCGGCGCGGTCCCCCCCGGCGACGCGCCGCACCTCCGTGTCGGGGTCGGCGCGCAGGGCCGACTCGACCTCGGCGGAGACGACGCCGTAGCCACCGACGACCACGACCTCGTCGACACCGTGCAGGGCCGAGGTGGTGGCGGGCGGGATCCGCTCGGCCTGCACGAGGAGCAGCCTTGCGCCGGCGCGGGCTGCGGGTGCGGCGGCCACGAGCGCGTCGGCGGGTCGGTGGCCGTTCACGACGAAGGCCACGCCATGCCCGCCAGCGGCCTCGGAGACCGCGGCCGCGGTCTCGGCGCGGTCCGCGCCCGCGAGACGGTCGAACGTCGCGCCCTCGAGCAGATCGGCGATCTCGTCGAGCACGGCCTCGGCCACCGCCGCCTCGCCGCCAAGCACGGTGATGCGCTCCGGGGCCAGTCGGTCGAGCTCGGCGGCGGTCGCCGCCGGCAGGGCCCGCGGACTCGTGAGCAGGACTGGCCCGTCGACGGCATGGGCGAGCACCGCTCCCGCCAGCGCGTCGGCGAGGCCGCCGGCGGCATCGCCCCTGGCGAGCACGACGTGGTCGGAGCCGGCTCCGAAGCTCGCCCGTGAAGCGCACGCGGCGGTGGCGAACCGGTCCTCGCCGGCAACCCGGTCGATCGGCGCCGTGGTCGACACCGCCACCGGACAGTCGATCGGCTCCGCGGCGGCGGGTCCGACGGCAGCCACCCCGCCGACGACCACGAGCAGCAGGGTCGCCGCGAGCAGCGTGGGTTGCCATGCGGCTCGGTCCCGGCCGTCACTCACGCCGTCGCCTTGGGTCGTGGGCTGCCGCGTCGCCGGCGTCGCACTGCACAGCCGCGGTTCGGCGGCCAAGTTCAGGTCAACCTGCGGGCCCTGGCAAGGGCCGGAGCGCACGGTGCGCCAGGGCCCTTCAGCCGCACTTGCCGGCGACTTCCAGGGGAATCCTGTCTGCGCCACGCCGCCGCAGCGGACCTGCCCCCCGCGGTCGGCTCTCGGAGCCGGGACACCGTGGACCGCGAACTGGGACGACGGGGCGACGATGGACCCGCTCGAGGTCCAGCGCAGCGCAGTGAGTCCGCCGGAAGCGGTGGTGCGGATGGCCCGGGGAGATGGCAGGTGGGGAACGCTGCGGGTGCCCGCGCCGGCCACCGTGGCGCGTGCCGCCGTGCTGCGTCGTCCACGGTGGCGATCGCGCACGCTCGGTGCGGTCCTCGTCGTCGGCCTGGTGCTGTCGATGCTCAGCCTCGGCCCCGCTCCGGAGGCCGGGGCGGCGGATTGCCGACGCGGTCACATCGCCTTGACCTTCGACGACGGCCCCAGCCGCCACACCCCGGCAGTGCTCGACGCGCTGCGCCGCCGGAACGTGCCCGCGACGTTCTTCGTCGTGGGTCAGCGTGTTCGCAGCAGCCCGGGCATCGTGCGGCGTCAGCATCGCGAGGGGCACGCCGTGGCCAATCACACCTACCGCCACGAGCGGCTGACGTCGCTGTCGAACTCCCGGATCCGCTCGACGGTCGGGGCCACCCACCGGGCGATCCGCGACGCGGGCGCCCCCCCGGTCAAGGCGGTGCGTCCGCCGTACGGGGCCACCAACGCCCGGGTTCGGAGCGTGCTGCGTGACGCCGGCTACGCCCACGTCCTGTGGTCCGTCGACCCCCAGGACTGGCGCGGGTACTCCCCGTCGACGATCGCCCGCCACGTCACGGCCCGTCTGGCCCCCGGCGCGAACATCCTCCTCCACGACGGCGGCTCGACCACCCCGAACACGGTCCGGGCGCTGCCGCAGATCATCGACACCGCGCGTGCCCGCGGCTACTGCTTCGGCCTGATCGACGGGCGAGGCAGGGTCGTCGCGCCCACGCCACCGGCACCCCCGCCTCCGCCACCTCCGCCACCGCCCGTCCAGGTCGCCCCGCCGCAGGAGGTCTCACGGCTCGCCGGCGCCGACCGCTACGCCACAGCCGTCGCGGTCAGCCAAGCCGGTTGGCCGGAGGGCGCCGACGCGGCGGTGCTCGCCACCGGGCGGGACTTCCCCGACGCGCTGGCGGCCTCCGTGCTCGCCGGTGCGGTGGAGGGTCCCTTGCTGCTCTCGGCCGAGGACCGGCTGCTGCCGGCGGTCGCCGAGGAGCTCGCGCGACTCGGCGTCGAGCGGGTGTTCGTCGTCGGCGCGGTCTCCGAGTCCGTTGACGAGGCCGTGCGGTCCATGGGCGTTCACACGAGAGGGGTCCGTGGGCGGGACCGCTACGAGACCGCGGTGCGGGTGGCCGGCCAGGTCGCTGGGTCGGGCACCGACGGGGTGTACCTCGTGACCGGGGAGGGCTTCGCCGACGCGCTCGCCGTCGGGTCGGTGGCGGCCGGGCAGGGCTGGCCGATCCTGCTCACCCCACCCCAGGGGCATCCGCGCCTCGCGTCGTGGGTCGATGCGCTTGGCGCGGAGCGGGTCGTGGTCGTGGGCGGGACCTCGGCGGTCTCCGACGCGGCGCTCGAGGGACTCACCGACGTGGAGGTCGAGCGCATCGCGGGACCGAACCGTGCGGCCACGGCGGTGGCGGTCGCCCAGGTGGCACGAGGCCGGGGCTACGGAGCCGATCCCCTGGTGGCCAGTGGCACGGCGTTTGCCGACGGCCTGGCCGGCGGCGTCCTCGCCGCGCGATGGCAGCGCCCCCTGCTGCTGACCGGCGGTGACCGCCTCGCGCCGCAGGTGCACGGCTGGATCAACGACGAGCGCTCCGAGCGGGTCACTGTCCTCGGGGGCAAGGCCGTCATCAGCGAGGGCGTGGTCTGCCAGCTGCGCACCGGCTACGACCGCCCCGACGCCTGCGACTGAGGCCCTCCTCAGAAGCCGTCGGTGGGGCCACCGTCGACGGTGAGGTCGACGCGCTCGGCGGGCAGGCACACGAGCCCGGCGATGAGCCGCGACTCCGGCAGCGGGGTGGGATAGCTCCACGCGAGGTCCCGTTCGACGCGGCCGCCGAGGT
>SLNF01000257.1 GCA_007133145.1 Nitriliruptorales bacterium | reverse complement strand
TGAGCGCGCCAACCCGCGCGGCGTCGCCGTCGCGGAGCGCCGCGGCAGCCTCGAGCACGCGGGCGTTCTCGCTCACGACGTGGCGCGCCCGGCGCGCCGGCGCTCCGCTGAGGCCGGCGGCCTCGAGGGCGGCGGCGTCGGCGTCGCGCAGGACGTCGACACCGAGGGACACCGAGGCCTCGTCGCACTCCTCGCGTCGGGTGTTGTAGGCGCTCGAGGCCAGCTCCCGCCGCGTCCCCGTGTCGAGGACGAGCACCGCGACGCCGTCGGGCAGGTCCACCGGTACGACCTCCAGCGACCGGCAGTCGATGCGCAGCGCCGCACCATCGACGCCGGCGGCGACGGTGAGCTGGTCCATGATCCCGCAGCTCATGCCCACCCATTCGTTCTCGGCGCGCTGCACCAGGCGCGCGAGGCGACCCTTCTCCGGAGCGTCGACCCGGGCCGCAGCGGTGGCCGTGAGGGCGACAGCGAGCTCGAGCGCGGCCGAGGACGACAGGCCCGCGCCGACGGGCACGTCGCTGGCGAGGGCGCCCACCCAGCCGGCGGGCGGCACCCCCTCCTCCGACAGGGCCCAGAGCACCCCCTCGACGTAGGCGCCCCACCCCGCCTGGCTCGGCGCGGCCGGCGGCGCCGCGACGTCGACGAGGCCGCCCTCCTCGGCGGAGACGACGCGCACACGCGGCGCGTCGACGCGGCGGGCGACGAGCCACACCTCGCGGTCGACGGCCATCGGCAGGACGAAGCCGTCCTGGTGGTCGGTGTGATCACCGATGAGGTTCACGCGCCCGGGAGCGCGCACGACGAGCTCGGGATGCCCACCCCAGGACCGCGCGAAGGTCGACTCGGCGCGCTCCCTCGCGCCCGCCGCCATCAGCCGACCTCCTGGGCCGCGGCGTGGCGGTAGTGCACCGCGGGTTGAGCGCGCAGCCGCTCGGCGGCCTCCTCGGGCGTGAGGTCGCGCTGGACGTCGGCGAGCATCTCATAGCCGACCATCCACTTGCGCACCGACGCCGAGCGCAGCAAGGGCGGGTAGAAGTGCGCGTGCACCTGCCAGTGCCCGGCCGGGTCCTCACGGCCGGGGGCGCCGTGCCAGCCCATCGAGTACGGGAACGGGGCGGCGAAGAGGTTGTCGTAGCGCACGAGGAGCCCCTGGAGCACCTCGGCGAGCCCGGTCCGCTGGGGGCCGGACAGCGCGGTGAGCCGCGACAGCGGCTCGCGTGGGAGCACGAGCGTCTCGAACGGCCATACCGCCCAGTAGGGCACGACCGCGAGCCACGTGTCGTTGGCGACGACGACGCGCTCGCCGAGGTGGGCCTCGAGGCCGGCGTACTCGAGGAGGAGAGGCCGACCGTGCCGCTCGGCGTGGACGCGCTGACGCTCGTCCTCGATCGCGGCCTGCCGGGGCAGGACCTCCGAGGCCCACACCTGTCCGTGCGGGTGGGGGTTGGAGGCACCCATGGCCTCGCCGCGGTTCTCGAAGACCTGCACCCAGGGGTAGCGCGCGGCGAGCTCAGCGGTCTGCTCGCGCCAGAGATCGACGACCGCGGCGATCTCGGCGGTGGCCATCTCCGCGAGGGTGAGGTCGTGACGCGGACTGAAGCACAGCACCCGACAGGTGCCCGGCTGACCCTGCGCGCGCAGGAGCGGATGGCCGACCTGCTCGCCCCGCCCGGTGTCGGGGCGCAGGGACGGGAAGTCATTGGTGAAGGCGAAGGTGGTGACGTAGTCGGGGTTGCGCGCACCCGACGCGCGGCCGTTGCCCGGGCAGAGGTAGCACTCGGGGTCGTAGGCGGGACGCCGGTCCTCGCCCAGCCGCTCCTCCTGGCCCTGCCAGGGCCGACGTGTCCGCCCCGCCGAGACGAGCACCCACTCGCCGGTCAGCGGGTTGTGACGCCGGTGGGGGTCCTCTGGCATGGGGGCCCAGGGCTCGGGGGCGGTCCTGCTGGCCATGCTCGGGCTCCTCCTCACTCCTCATCGCGCCGGGCGGCGCGGGTCGTCGCGGTCGGGTCGGGGCAGGCTAGGAATCGTCGTCGTTGTGGACCACCTCGGCGAGGCGGAGGGTGCCGAACGCCTCGCTGAGGGGGCTCCGCCATACCTCCTCGAGCCGGTCGTCGCAGACGAGCACGTCGACGTCACCGAGGGGGGCGATGTGGGCGAAGCCGACGATGCCGGGCTTCGTGTGGTCGGCGAGCACGACAGTGCGGTGAGCCTGGCGCAGCATGAGCCGGTCGACCTCGGCCTCGGCAAGCGTCGGGGTGGTCAGGCCGCGCTCGAGGTCGAGTCCGTGCACGCCGAGGAAGGTCAGGTCGGCGTGCACCTGGCGCAGGGCCGCCTGGGCGAGCTCGCCGACGAGCGCGTCGGAGGGCGTGCGGAACGTCCCACCGGTGAGCACGACGTGCTGTCCGCTCGTCGCGGGCTCGTGGACCTGTCGCGCGATGTTCGGCGAGTTCGTCACGACGGTGAGCGCCGGGACCTCGCGCAGCAGAGCCCCGAGGTACCACGTGGTCGTGCCCGCCGAGAGGATCACCGACATGCCGGGCTCGACCATCTGCGCCGCGGCGTGGGCGATCGCGCGCTTCTCGGCCATCGCGCGCCGGCTCTTGCGCTCGAAGCCGGGGTCCTCGGTCGTCCCGCCGGTCGGCAGCGCACCGCCGTGGACCTTGCGCGCGAGCCCCCTGCGGTCGAGGTCGTCGAGGTCGCGCCGGATCGTCATCTCCGAGACGTCGAAGCGCTCGGCGAGGTCGGTCACCCGCGCCGCGCCGCTCGCCTCGAGCAGGCGCACGATCTCGACCCGGCGCGAGGCCGCGAGCTCGACGCCGCCGCGGGCGGCGGCCTCGTCGTGCCGCGGGGACTCCGGCGCTGAAGGGCCCGCCGCGCTCATTCCTTGACCGCGCCCGCGAGCAGCCCCCGGACGAAGTAGCGGCCGAGCAGGACGTAGACGATGAGCGTCGGCAGGGCGGCCTGCAGCGCCGCGGCCATCTGGACGTTCCACTCGACGATCTGGCTGCCCGAGAGGTTCTGCAGGGCGACCATGACCGGACGCTGGCCCGCGCTCGTGATCGTCACCGCCCAGAGGAACTCGTTCCAGATCTGCGTGAACTGCCAGATCCCGACGACGACGAAGCCCGGCAGCGAGAGCGGCAGCGCGACGCGGCGGTAGACGCCGAGGAAGCCTGCCCCGTCGACCTCGGCGGCCTCGATGACGTCGGAGGGGATGCGGGCGTAGAAGTTGCGGAAGATCAGCGTCGTGATCGGGATCCCGTAGATGACGTGGGTGATGACGAGCCCGGCGATGGAGTTGTAGAGGCCGATGCTCTGGAGCGTCACGACGAGCGGGATGAGGACGATCTGGTAGGGGATGAACATCCCGAGCAACAGGAAGTTGAAGACGTACTCCGAGCCGCGGAAGCGCCAGCGGCTGAAGACGTAGCCGTTGACCGACCCCACGAAGGCCGACAGCAACGTCGCGGGGATCGCGAGGGTGAAGCTGTTGACGAGGTAGGGCCGTAGCGTCGTCCAGGCCGAGTCCCAGGCGGCGAAGGAGAGCTCGCTCGGCAGCATCCACATGCGGCTGATGAGCGCCTCGGCCGGCGGCTTGAGGCTCGTGATGACCATGAGGTAGAGCGGCACGAGCATCGCCGCGCCGAAGAGGGCGAGCAGGCCGTAGAGCGGGATGCGGGTGACGACTCGGCTATTCACGAGCGCCCTCCTCGCTCTTGTTGCGGGCCCAGACCGCGGGGGCCATGAGCGCGATGACGAGCACGAGCAGGACCACCGAGATCGCCGCGCCGCGCGCGAACTGGTTCGCGCGGAACGTCGCCTCGTACATGTAGACCGCGGGGACGTCGGTGACGTAGCCGGTGCCCGAGCCGGTCATGACGAAGATGAGGTCGAAGGTCTTCAGTGAGATGTGCCCGAGCACGATGACGATCGTGATCGTCATCGGCCGCAGCAGCGGCAGGATCACCCGCCGGTAGATCTCGAGCTCGGTCGCGCCGTCGACCCGCGCGGCCTCACGCAGGTCCTCGCTGACCCCTTGCAGACCGGCGAGGTAGATCGCCATCGCGAAGCCCGACATCTGCCAGCCCGCGGCGAGGACGACGGCGACGAGCGCGATGGGGATCGCGACCTCGATCTGACCCCACTGCCATCCGGGGATGATCTCGGTGCTCACGTACCACATCGGCAGGGACTCGACGCCGAGCTGGTCGAGGAGGATGTTCACGCCGGCGCTGGGGTTGAGCAGCCACTGCCAGACCACGCCGGTGACGACGAAGGAGATCGCGAGGGGGAAGAGGAAGAGGTTGCGCCAGATCGGCTGCCCCCAGGGCTGCCGGTCGAGGAGGATCGCGAGGAGCAGGCCGACGAGCGCGCACATCCCCACGAAGAGGATCGTGAAGACGATGACGTTGCGCAGCCCCGAGAGGAAGCGGAAGTCGCTGAGCAGCCGGGTGTACTCGGTGAAGCCGCGGAAGCTCATGTCCTGGACGAAGGTCGTCCAGTTGCTCACCGACACCCAACCGGTCCAGGCGATGAAGCCGTAGACGAACACGCCGATGGCGATGACCGAGGGCAGCAGGAGCAGGAGGGGCATCGCCCGCTCGACACCACGGGGGATCCGGTGCCGCTTACGGCCCACGGGGGCGCGCTCGAGCGCGGACTCCTCGTAGCCCTCGATCGGCTGGGGCATCGCCTCGACGCTCACCCTAGACGCCTCCTCATCGCGCCGGGCACCGCGACCCCCCGGAGGGCGGGGCGGCACCGGCAGTGCCGGACGCGGCCGCCGACCGACCAGGCAGGGCCGGCCGGCAGCCGCGGGTGTGACCTACTGCAGGTAGTCCTCCGACGCCTGCTGGAGGGCGCCGACGGCCGCGTCGACGTCACGGCGGGACATGAACTCCACGACGACGGTCATGGACTCCTCGGTGAAGTTCGGCGGCGCCGCGCTGTTGTGCGCGAGCGACGGGACGAGGACATCGTCCTGGAAGTCCTCAAAGGTGCTCTGGCCGTACTCGTTGAAGACGCCGACGTCGGCGTCGGTGCGTGCCGCGATCGAGCCCTTCAGCGGGTTGAAGACCTCCTGGCCCTCGACCGAGCCGAGCACGCGCAGCCAGTCGATCGTGCCCTCACGGTTCGGCGCGCCCTCTGGCAGGCCGAAGGTGTCGACGACGGTGATGAAGTGCCCACCGGTGTCGGGCGTCGGCACCCAGCCGAACTCGACCTCCGGCTCGAGCTCGAGGTCGGTGGCGAAGTAGCCGGCGGCCCAGTCGCCCATGATGTTCATCGCGGCGTCGCCCTCGGCAACAAGCTGGGCGGCGTCCTGCCAGTTGCGGGCCGCGTGGTCGTCGTTGATGTAGCCGAGCATCGTGTCGAGCCGCTCGAAGGACTCGACGACCTCCGGGCTCTCCCAGTCGGCGTCGCCGGCGAAGAGGTCGCGGTAGAGGTCCGGTCCGGTCGCCCCGAGCAGGACGGTCTCCCAGGTGTGCAGCAGCGTCCAGCTCTCGTTGTCACCGAGCGCGAGCGGGGTGACCCCGGCGGCCTCGAGCTCGTCGGCGACGGCGACGAAGTCCTCGAAGGTCTCCGGCGGCTCGAGCCCGTTGTCCTCGAACGCGGCGACGTTCGTGAACACCACGTTCGAGCGGTGCACGTTGACCGGCACCGAGTAGATGTTGCCCTCCTCGTCGGTCGTGAGCTCGAGCAGGGTCTCGGGGAAGACGTCCCACCAGTCCTCCTCGTCGTAGAGGAAGTTCAGCGGCTCCATCGCATCGGCGGCGACCCACTGGTCGAGCAGGGCGCGCCCGGCGTGGATCTGGAAGGTCCCGGGCGGGTCCCCGGCCTGCATGCGGCTCGTGAGCACGGCCTGGGCGTCGGTGCCGGCGCCACCGGCGACCGCGGAGTTGACGACCTCGTACTCGGGGTGGCGCTCCTCGAAGATGTCGATGAGGGCGAGCAGGCCCGCCTCCTCACCGGCGCCGGTCCACCAACTGAAGATCTCGACGGCGTCGTCGGGGATCGTGTCGGGGTCCTCGGGGTCGATGGCGTCCTCGTCGACCTCGTCGTCGTCGTCCTCCACGACCTCGTCGGCGTCCTCGTCCTCGAGGTCGGCAATGGGGTCCTCGGCCGTGTCGTCGGCGCACGCGGCCATGAGCAGGACGAGCACTCCGAAGAGTGCGAGCAAGCTCTTGCGCATCAGCTCTCTCCTTGCCCGCATCCGCGGGCGTTTCCACCGCTTGATGTTCGGATGCGTTTGCCTCGACGTTCTGCTGCGGTGACGAGCAGCGCGGCGAGATTACCTGCTATAGGCGATGAAGATACCGCACGACTGCCATCGTAGGCAAGAGCCATCGTGCCAGTTCATTCGTGTGAACCTGTGCGAACATTGCAGCATCCTGTGAGACCTGCTCGTCGCCCCGGTACGACATCGCCGGCAGTCGCTCGACCCGGAGGTGCATGGCCTCGCGGCGTCCGGGGAAGCGTGAAGGGCCGGCGTTCCTGACGCCGGCCCGCAGCCGATGAGAGGTGTCCCGCATGGCGACCGTGCCGATGACCGTCGACGAGCTCCAGGAGCACGTGGAGGAGGGCAGCATCCTCCTTCTCGACTTCTGGGCAGACTGGTGCGCTCCCTGCCACCAGTTCGCGCCCATCTACGAGGAGGCGAGCGAGCGGCACGACGACGTGACCTTCGGCAAGATCGACGCCGAGGCCAACCCCGAGCTCACCGGCCAGCTCGGCATCCAGTCGATCCCCACGCTCGTGGCCATCCGCGAGGGCGTCGTGCTCTACAAGGAGCCTGGCGTGATCGCCGGCGAGGGCATCGACGACCTGCTCCAGCAGATCCGCGACCTCGACATGGACGAGATCCACGCCGAGATCGCCGAGCAGGAGGCCTCCCGCGACGGCGGGGCACCGCAGTAGCGCCGCGACGCCCAGAGCGGGCCCGACGACGCGGCCTCAGCCGCGCGACTCGCGCTCGAGCTCCGCGACGACCGGCCGGTCCTTGTCCCGGTCGGTGGCGCGCTTCATCGCGATGAGCGCCTCCCGCCCGGCGACGGCGATCTCCCGGCCGTCGATCTCGACGGGCCCGGCCTTCGAGGCGAGCCACCCGTAACCCGAGGAGCCGGGGGGATCCCAGACGACGTCGAGCTCGCCGTGGCAGGTCAGGAAGCTCACGACTTGGCGGCTGGTGAGCAACTCGGCGTCGATCGCCGCCCCGTCGGCGGGTCCCTGGCCCCCCGCCCACCGCGCGTCGACGGCCTCGAGCGCGGCGCCGAGCCGGGAAAGGTTGGCGCCGCCCCCACCGGGGGCGATGTCGACGTCGTCGGTGACGCGGGTCGCCCCGCGAAGGCGGGCGGCACTGCCGCCGATGAGCACGAAGTGCACCCCGGCATCGGCGAGGGCGCCGAGCAGCCGCCGCTGTGCCCCGTCGAGCCCGCCCCCGGATGCGCTCTCCCCGTCGTGCATGTGCCCCTCGATCGCCGGTCGTCCCCGCGCCGCTAGGATCGCACCCAGCGTCGCGCGGCGGGTCAACCCTCGCGAGGCGCCCGATCGGCGGCCGTCCTGTGGGCGACCGACGCCGACCCGCCGTCGAGGAGCCGTGCACCTCCAGCCCCACGCCCCGCTCGCGCCCCGGACCACCCTCGAGGTGGGCGGGCCCGCCGACCTCCTCGTCGTCGCAGACGACGCGACGACGCTCGCCGCGGCCGTGACCCTCGCCCGCGACGAGCACGACGGCGTCCTGCACCTCCTCGGGCACGGTAGCAACGTCGTGATCTCCGACGAGGGCCTGCGCGGCGTGACCGTCGTGCTCTCCGGCGGCGGCGTCGAGGACGTCACCCCGCAGGACGGTGCGACCCTCGTGCGGGCCGGCGGCGGGATGCGCTGGGACGACCTCGTGGCCTGGAGCGTCGACGCCGGCCTGGCCGGCATCGAGCTGCTCAGCGGCATCCCAGGCACGGTCGGTGCCGCGCCGGTGCAGAACATCGGCGCCTACGGCCAGGCGCTCGACGAGACCTTCGTCGCGCTGACCGCCCTCGACTGTGACCGGGGCGAGCTCGTGACCCTCGACGGGCAGGCCTGCGCCTTCGGCTACCGCGACAGTCGCTTCAAGCGCGACTGGCGCGACCGCTTCGGCATCGTCGAGGTCACCCTCGCCCTGCGTTCCGAGCCCGACGGACCGCTCTCCTACCGCGACCTCGAGCGGCACTTCGCCGAGCACGGTGGTGAGCCCGACGACCTCGCCGCCCGGCGCCAAGCCGTGCTCGCGGTACGCCGCGCGAAGTCGATGGTCTGGGACCCCGACGATCCGCTCTCGCGTAGCGCCGGGTCGTTCTTCATGAGTCCCTGGCTACCGCGGGCGCGCGCCGTCAAGCTCGTCGACGGGGTGCGCGGGGCCGGCGCCGGCGAGCGCCTCTTCGCCTGGTACTCGGCTGGGGCGGCCGAGACCGTGAAGGTGCCTGCGGCGCTCATCCTGCTCGCTGCGGGGTTCGGCAACGGCGACCGCTGGGGTCGGGTCGGGCTTTCACCGCGTCACGTGCTCGCGCTCGTCAACCACGGCGGGGCGCGTGCGCAGGAGGTCGCCGACGTCGCCGCGCACATCACGGAGACCGTCCGTCGCCGCCTCGGGGTGGAGCTGCGAGCGGAGCCGCGCTTCCTCGGGGCGTTCCGCCCCTTCGACCCCGAGGCCTTCGCCGCTCGGGCGCCCTACACCCCTGGCGGTGCCGCGACGCCGGCGTGGGCGCGCGAGAGCACGCACTGAGGCGTGCCCCCGCGGCCGGCCCCGCCACTCAGGTGGCCGTCAGCACTGCGTGAAGGCGATCGCGTCGGCCGGGGCGTCGAGCAGGCGGGTGAGCTCGTCGTCGAGCCGGAACAGCGACACCGAGCAGCCGGCCATCTCCATCGAGGTCGCGGCCTCCATCGCGTAGGTGCGGTGCACCGACACGCCGCGCTCGGCGAGCACGGCGAGGACCTTGCGGGCGAGGATGTAGAGCTCCATCGGCGGGGTCGCGCCGAGGGAGTTGATGAGCACGGCGACGGTGTCGCCCTCGACGAGGGGCAGGTCGTCGGCCGCGCGGGTCGTGAGCTCGGTCGCCACGGCGTCGGCGGGCTCGAGCTTGCGCCGGGAGACGCCGGGCTCGCCGTGCAGACCCATGCCGATCTCCATCTCGTCCTCGCCGAGCTCGAAGGTCGGCTCGCCGGCGGCCGGCACGGTGCAGGGCGCGAGCGCCATGCCCATGCTGCGCAGCTCACTGATGGCCTTGCGCCCGACGGCGAGGACCTCGTCGAAGCTCTTGCCCTCCGCCGCGGCGGCTCCGGCGACCTTCTGGACGAAGAAGTTGCCGGCGATGCCACGACGCCCAACCGAGGTCGGGCCGTCCTCGACGCTGACGTCGTCGTTGACGAGGAGGGTGTCGACGCGGATGCCCTCGGCCTCGGCCTCCTCGGCGGCGAGGTCGAAGTTCATGACGTCACCGGTGTAGTTGTTGTAGATCTGGATGACGCCCTGCCCGGCGTCGGCGGCGCGCAGGCAGGCGAGGATCTGGTCGGGGGTGGGGGAGGTGAACACCTCGCCCTGCACGGCCGCGTCGATGAGGCCGTCACCGATGCCGCCCCAGAAGGCCGGCTCGTGACCGGCGCCGCCTCCGCTGATGAGGGCGACCTTGCCCGGGACCGGGCCGTCGGCGCGCACGAGGATGTGGTGGTCGTCGAGCTTGCGCACACGCTCGGGGTGCGCTGCGGCCACGCCTTCGAGGGTCTCGCGGACGACATCGTCGATGGCGTTGATGAGCTTCTTCATGCCCGGCTCCTTGTCGTTGGTGGTCCCTGCCTGCAGGGTCGCCGCGCCTCGGCCTCCACCGCCGCATCGCGCACGGTGGCTACGGCACGACGGCGACCTTCAGTCCCTCCCGCGCGATGACGGCGTCGATCGCCCTGCCGACGTCCTCGAGGCCGAAGCGGTGGGTGACCAGCGCGGCGGTGTCGATCCGCCCGCTCGTGATGAGGTCGACGGCGACGCGGTAGTCGCGCCGCCGGGTGTTCGACGACCCGACGATCGACACCTCCCGGTAGTGCACGAGGTTGGCCCGAAGCTCGGCCCAGCCGGCGCCCGCGAGCCCCGCGAAGACGTTGACGTAGCCGCCGGTGCGCGCGAGCGAGAGCGCCTCGTCGACGAGGGCAGGCACGCCGGCGGCGATGATCGTCGTGTCGACGCCGATGCCGCGGGTGACCTCCTCGACGACCGCGGCGAGGTCCTCGGTCTTGGGGTCGACGGTG
Organism: Nitriliruptorales bacterium; assembly: GCA_007133145.1. Taxonomy (GTDB): domain Bacteria; phylum Actinomycetota; class Nitriliruptoria; order Euzebyales; family Egibacteraceae; genus T1Sed10-49. Next base: position 16,242 of record SLNF01000257.1, on the reverse strand, counting down.
ACCGTCGCACCGAGGCGCCGGGCGGCCTCCTGCCGTTCCCGGCCGTCCTGGCTCACGATGACCGCGCGGGCGCCCTTGGCGAGGGCGAGCTGGAGGTGCAGCAGACCGATCGGCCCGGCGCCCATGATGAGGACGGTATCGCCGACGGTGACCGGGGAGAGACGCTGGCCGGTGACGACGCAGGCGAGCGGCTCGGCGAGCGCGAGCCGCTCGGGCTCGACGGGCTCGTCGACGGTGAAGACGCAACCGGCTTCGACCGACGCGGCGGGCACCCGCACGTACTCCGCGAGGCCGCCGTCGATCTCGTAGCCCACGATCCTCAGGTGCGCGCAGGCGTTCTCGCGCTCGTGGGTGCAGGGCCAGCAGCGGCGGCACGGTACGCCCGGCATGAGCGCGACCTGGCCGCCGAGGTCGTAGCCCTCCACCCCCGCGCCGATCTCGGCGACCGTGCCGGAGAGCTCGTGACCGAGCACGACCGGCAGGACGACGTTCGACGTCTTCTCGCCGCGGAGGATCCGCACGTCGGTGCCGCAGAGCGTGTTCGCCCCGACCTTCAGGACGAGCTCGCCCGGCCCCGCCTGGGGGGTGGGGAGGTCGACGACGGCAAGGTCGTCGAGGTCCGAGAGCCGCGCTGCGCGCATGATCGCCCCTGGGTCCGCCGTTGGCCTGCCGTGAACCTGCCACCGCCGCCCGGGCTGTCAAGGGCCATCGGCCAGGTGCACCCACGCGAGTGGCGGATCCGCGCGGCACAGACGCCGCGATCCGCCAATCACGGACGCAGCGGCTCGGTCCCCCACGCGAGTGGCGGATCCGCGCGGCACAGACGCCGCGATCCGCCAATCACGGACGCAGCGGTGAGGCTCAGCGGCGCAGCAGCCCCGGGTGGCGCGAGAGCAGCCGGCGCGCCGGGGAGAGGTCGTCGATGCTCGCCCGCGGGGAGCGCTCGAGGAACTCCGCGTAGTAGGGCTCGGCGAGGTCGGGGCGGCCGAGGTCGTCGAGCAGGACGTGGCGCGAGTAGCTGTGGCCAGCGTGGACGTAGCCGCGCTGGGCCTCGTCGAGTTGGGCGAGGTAGGGGTCCTCCTCCACCGGCAGGGCGGTGCGCAGCGCGAGGTAGAGGTCCTCGCGGTCCTCACCGACGAGGAAGGAGGCGTCCCCGCCTGCCCGTGCCTCGCGGTGGGTGCGCGGCGCGAGGTGCTCGATGCGCGGGCGCGCGTCGGTGTTGAGCGGCCGGTCGGCGAAGACACCGCTGGCGGTCACGTTGCCGGCGTAGTGGCGCAGCGCGAGGGCCTCGAGGTCGGCGTCGTCGAACCCGCCGACGCCCGCGGCCGCCCGGCCCTGCGCGGCGATCGCCCCGGGATCGAGGGGCGCGTCGTCGGCCTGACCGACGAGGGCGACGATCGAGCGCTGCGGGAAGAGGTCACCCCGCCACAGCGTGACCTGCTCGAAGGCCTCGTCCATCGTGCGCGCGACGATGCCGAGCTCGGTGTCGCTGACCTGGTAGAGCGGCATCCACTGTACGAAGAGCCCCCCGGGCTCGAGGCGCTGCCGTGCGGTCTCGTAGTGCTCGAGGGTGTAGAGGTTCGCAGTGCCGGCCTTCCACGGCGTGAAGAGGTCGCTGATGACGAGGTCGTAGCGCTCGTCGCTACGCCGCAGGCAGGTGCGGCCATCCTCGGCGTGGACCTCGACCCGCGGATCGGTGAACAGTCCCTCGGTCCAGGGGTCGAAGTGCCGCTCGGCGGCGTCGACGACGTCGGCGAGCAGCTCGCAGACCACGACCCGCTCGACGGGGAAGGGCAGGGCGGCGCCCGCGGTGATGCCGGTGCCCATGCCGAGGAAGAACACCGAGGAGGGCTCGCGGTGCAGCAGCATCGGCAGGACCGTCTGGTTGCGCTCCGTGTGCGCCGCCCGGCTCGAGCCGAGGGTGTAGTAGTTGTTGACGCGCAGGATGCGGTCGTCGTCGATGCCGACGACGGCGACGTGGGCCTCGGGCCCCTCGCGCACCTCGACGAGCTCCTCTCCGCGCGCCTCGTTGAGCCGCACCGCGTCGAGGGCCGGGGTGGTCAGCAGCAGCGGCACCGCGAGCGCCGCCGCTGCGGTGGCCGCCGCGAGCCGCAGCGGGGAGACCTCGAGCAGGGAGAGCGCCGCGACGAGCACCGGGTAGACGACGGCGAGCAGGAGGAGGCTGCGCCAGGCACCGACGAGGGGCAGCAGCACGAAGCCGGTGAGCAGCGAGCCGACGATGCCGCCGGCGGTGTTCGCGGCGACGAGCCGTCCGACGAGCTCACCGGGCGCGCGCTCGCTCGCCTCGAGGATCCGAAGGAGGTAGGGCAGGACCGCTCCGAGAACGATGCCGGGCAGGAGCACCACCACCGCCGCAGCGCCGGCGACCGCGAGGAGGTAGCCGCTCCACGCGAGGTCGCGGCCGACGTAGGCCATCCCGTCGGTGACCTCGTAGAACAGCCACGGACTCGTCGCCGCCACCGCGGCGGAGGCGAGCAGGAGGACGCCGAGGACACGGTCGGGGCGCGGACGCCCGAGCCGCGCGAGCGCGTTCGCGGCGCTCGCGCCGAGCGCGAGCGCGAGGAGGAACGCCGAGAGCACGAGGGCGTAGGTGTAGGCGGAGTTCTGCAGCACCTGGGCGAAGAGGCGGGTCCACACCACCTCGATGCCGAGCGTGGCGACGCCGGAGGCGAAGGCCACCGTCCACACGAGCGGGACGGGTAGTCCCACCGGCCGCCAGGGCTCCGTGGCCACCGAGCCTGGATCCCCGCGGGCGCCGACGACCCCCTCTGGACCGCTGGCGACGACGCGATGGTCGCCGCCGGCGCGATCCCCGCGACGGCGCAGCCCGGGGGCGCCGACCGCAGCACGGCGCGCGAGCGCCACCGCCGTGAGGCCCACGGCGGTGTCGAGGCCGATGGCGAGGAGGTAGGCCCCGGTGAAGCCGAGCAGGAGGGGCAGGACGAAGCCGGCGGCGAGCGCCCCGGTCGCCGAGCCGGCGGTGTTGACGGCGTAGAGCGCGCTGCCGGTGCGGCCGAGCTCCTCGCGCTCCCGCACGAGGTGCTGCGCCATGAGCGGCAGCGTCCCGCCCATGAGGAAGGCCGGGGGCAGGAGCACGATGGTGGCGATGATGGCCTTCGCGAGCGTCTCGAGCGCCGGCGCGCCCCAGACGGTCGCGTGGATCGCCGGGTAGAGGGCGACGTAGGCGTCGAGCAGGACGAAGTGACCGAGCGCGGTGGCGGCCACGCCCAGCTCGAGGAGCCCGAAGCCGCGCAGCGGACTGGGTGACGCCGCGGCCCGGCGTCCCCAGAACCAACCGCCGAGGGCGATGCCGGCGAAGAAGATCGCGATCGCCAGGGCCGCGGCCTGGGCGGTCGAGCCGAAGAGCAGCCCGAGTTCGCGCACCCAGAGGACCTGGTAGACGAGCGCGGCGAAGCCGGAGACGAAGAAGAGCCCCGCGAGCACGGCCGCGTGCGGTCGCGCGTGCCCGCCGCCGTCGGCGACGTCACCCGCGGGCCCGCCCACCTGCCCCATGCGCTCACCTCCCACGACCTGCCGCCGGCGCCCCGGCCTCCGCTGCAGTCGAAAGTCATTATCACCATAGGCGTGTCGTCGGTCGGGTGCAGCCGCGCCCGGGGCGCACCCCGCCCTCGAGCATCCGCGGTCGCTGGCGACGGAGAGCGCGCGGGGGTTGCGGAGGGTGATCGTGATGGGCAGGCCGACCTTCGAGCCCCGACACCGCTCGCACTGGACGGTGCCGATCCGCGCACCACGGTCACCGTCGTCGGCATCGTCGTCGACCGCGCCGTCGGCAGCCTCGTCATGTGCGTGTCGATCATCGGCGCCGCGCCCGACGCGCGGTGGAGCGCGTCGGCTTCGTCGAGGTCAGCGTGGCCATCGACGAGTCGCTGCTGCGGTGCAGTCTGCCCGACCTCGGGGCCGCGATCGTGCCGGCGCCCGCGGCGGACCTCGAGGCAGCACACGGACCCGACCTCGCCCTGGCCGGGCAGGCGGTCGCCGTCACCGAGGTCGCCGCCTCCGCGGGCAGGCGCGCCGGGTCCGGGGCGGGTTCGTTGCGGCGGGTGTCCTGCTCGTCGTCAGCGGCGGCGCGCGGTTCGCGCTCAAGCGACGCGACGACGGGCCCCACCTCGAGGCACCGCCCATCGGCCCCAGCAACCGCCTCCGTCGCACCCCGCGCTGCGCGGGCAACGAGGGTGGGGTCCTGCGGGTCGTCGAACAGGGGATCGACGATGCCCACGGGCGACGACCAGCCCACGGGCGACGACCACGCGCGATTGCCGCTCGCCGGCGCCTGACCCGCCCACCTCCACGCGGCGAGCGCTCCGCCACGAGCCGCTCCACCTCTCGGTGAGCCGCGCCCCGGCGACGCCCGGGGGTGACGGCGTCCGCGCCCACCGGCCCGCACCGGGGGGCCGACCCGACGGTTGAGCGCCACGCTGCCCGGGTAGCGACGCGCGCAGCAACGGACATGACGCGCGGCACCCGTGGTGCGCACCGAGAGCAAGGGAGTGGTCGACGATGGCGCGAGGGTTCACGAGATGGGAGGCGCCGCTGCGCCTTGCCTCCGGCGGGTTCATCCTGCAGCAGGCGCTCGCCAAGCGCGACCTCCCCGCCGAGGGCGCGCAGGGCCTCCACGAGTTCGCCAAGGCCGCGGCGCTGCCGTGGATCGACGACCTCGACGCCGAGGAGTTCGTCGACCTCCTCTCGCTCGGCGAGGCCGCCGTCGGCGGGCTCCTGCTCGCCCCGTTCGTCCCGCGGCGCATCGCCGGCCTTGCCCTCATGGGCTTCTCCGGCCTGCTGCTGCGCCTCTACTGGAAGGCACCCGGCCAACGCCAGCCGGGCAGCATCACCCCCACCCCCGACGGCATCCCCCTCGCGAAGGACGTGTGGCTCTTCGCCATCGGCCTCGCGCTCTTCGTCGCCGGCTCGCGGCGCAAGGAGCGTGCGGGTCGCAAGGCGCGCAAGGGCGACGCCTGAGGCCGTGCCGCGGCGTGCGCGGCCACGCCGGGGCCACGACCGCACGACCCGCCGGCGGCGGAGGTGCTGACGGCACGAGACCCGGCGGCCCCGGCGGCAAGGGGGACCGCGGGCCCTGCCTCCGTCACTCGCGCTGCTGTGCGAAGACGATGACGTTGTCGCGGTAGCTGCGGCTGACGGGATCGAAGGGGCCGCCGCAGGTGATGAGCCTCAGCTCGGGCTCGTCGGTCGGCCCGTACACCGCGTCGGTCGGGAACGCCTCCTTGGGGTGGACCTCGACACGGTCGACCTCGTAGGTCACCTCGAGGTCGTCGTCGAGGACGACCTCGACGGTGTCCCCCGGCTCGGCTTCCGGGAGGTCGAAGAAGACCGCCGGCCCGTCGGGCCCGTCGACGTGGCCGACGATCACCGCTGGGCCGACGGCACCGGGCACGGATCGGTGGGTGTACCACCCGGCGAGGTGCGCTTCCGGCACCTCGAGCCGCCGCTCGTCGTCGAGGGCGACCGGGACGACCTCGGCCTCGAGCGACTGCGCCGGAAGGCGCAGGTGGACCGGTTCCGGCCCGTCGTCGCGACCGTCGTTACCTGCAGCGGAGGGGGTATCGGCGGCGACCGCGGAGGCAGGCGAGGCCGCCGGGGGGACCTCGGCGTCCTCTCCCGCGGCGGAGGGCGTCGCTGCCTCGCGCTCCTCGGTGGTCGCGAGTCGACCCGCGGAGCCCGGGCCACGCCACGGCTCGGGCTCGGTCCCTGGAGGCCCGAGAGGCCCGAGGAGCGCAGCGTCGATGACGTGCTGCGCCGGCTGGGCCACCCGAGCCTCGGCCGCGACGGCGGCGTCATGGCGGTGCCCTTCGCCGCCGATGGGCGCCGCCGCAGCGGGGAGCAGCGCTGCAGTGAGCACCCCGACTGCGATCGCAGCCGAGGTCGCGAGACGCGTCACGCTCCCACGCTGCGACACGACGGCGCCGGTGGTCTTCGCCGCTAGCGGGTCGTGCGCTGACGGCGGGTGAGGAAGGCCAGACCGGAGGCGACGAGGAGCACGCCCGCAGCCGCGAGCAGGGCTGGGCCCGCACTCATCGCCGCGGTCCCGCCCTCACCCGCGTCGACCCCTCCTGCCGGGGCGTCGTCGTGGTCGTGGTCGTCGTCGTGGTCATGGTCGTGGTCGTCGTGGTCGTGATCGTCGTGATCGTGGTCGTGATCGTGATCGTGGTCGTCGTCGTGGTCGTCGTGCTCGTGGTCGTGGTCGTGGTCGTCGTCGGCGAAGGCCGCTGGCGTGACCACGGTGAGCGCGTAGGCGAAGGCCGTGAGGAGGGCGAGCAGCACGACGAGGCTGCGGGCGGTCGAGGTCAGCGTACGGGACATGGGCGGATCCTTTCCGTCGGGACGGGCTCGTGACCTTAGCCGCAACGATAACGGTTGTCGAGTGCATGAGTGGCGCCGGGCCCACAACCGCGACACCCGTGACGCCCACGCCGACCCCCCCGCTTGCGACGGCGCCCCGGCCCGTGGCAAGGTGAGGTTAGATGAACCTGATTTTCGTTTGCAGAAATGGTGCGTCATGCGCTCAACGTCTCGAACCCTCGCCCTCACGGCCGTCCTGACCCTCCTGCTCCTCGCCGCCTGCACCGCCGCAGACGAGGAGCAGGCCGAAGGGCCCGTCGAGGTGGTCGTCACCATCAACATCCTCGGCGACCTCGCTGAGCGGACCTTCGGGCCCCACGCCGAGGTCACGACCCTCATGCCGCCGGGGGCCGATCCCCACGGCTTCGAGATCTCGGCCGCCGAGGCTGAGGGCCTCGAGCGCGCGGACCTCCTCGTCTCGCTCGGTCTCGGCATGGAGGAGCAGGTCGGGCCGATCGTCGAGGCGGCCGCCGAGCAGGGCACGCCGCTCCTCGAGGTCGGCGAGCACCTCGATCCCCTGCCGTACGGCCCCGAGGCCATCGAAGAGGACCCCGAGCGGCCCGACCCGCACGTCTTCACCGATCCCCGTCGCATGGTGGCGGTGCCCGAGCTGCTCGCCGAGGCGCTGCTCGACGCCGTCGGTGAGCAGCGTGTCGACACCGCGGCGCTGCGCGAGCGCGTCGCCGAGCACACCGACGAGTTGCGCGCACTCGACGCCGATGTCGAGCAGACCCTCGCGGTGGTGCCGCCGGAGGATCGGGTCCTCGTGACCAACCACCACGTCTTCGGCTACTTCGCCGAGCGCTACGACTTCGAGGTGCTCGGGGCAGTGGTGCCGGGCGGCACGACGCTGGCGAGTCCGAGCCCGGCCGATCTCGCCGACCTCGCCGCGGTCATCGAGGGGGCCGGCGTCCCGGCGATCTTCGCGGACTCCTCCGCGCCGACGCTCCTGTCGGAGGCGCTCGCCGAGGAGGTCGACATCGAGGTCGAGGTCGTGTCGCTGTGGACCGAGTCGCTCGCCGGCCCGGGCTCCGGCGCCGAGACCTACGACGAGATGATGCGCACGAACGCCGACACGATCGCCGACGTGCTGGTCGACGACTGATGGGCACGAGCCTGCGCCCCGGAGCAGGCGAGGCCGCATGAGCCCGCTCGAGTGGCTCATCGAGCCCTTCGGCCTGGCGTTCATGCGCCGGGCCCTGGTGGCGGGCCTGCTCGCGGGCCTGACCTGCGGACTCGTCGGCACCTGGGTGGTGCTCCGGCGCATCGCCTTCCTCGGTGACGCGCTGGGCCACGGCATCGTCCCCGGCGTGGCGGTGGCGACCCTGCTGGGCATCGCCCCGGCCGCCGGCGCCGCGGCGAGCGCGGCGGTCATGGTCGCCGGGGTCACCGGCGTGAGTCGGGTGCGCCGTCTCGGCGAGGACACCGGGATCGGCCTGCTCTTCGTCGGCATGCTCGCGCTCGGCGTGCTCATCATCTCGCGGTCGCGCTCGTTCCACGTCGATGTCACGTCCCTGCTCTTCGGTGCGGTGATGGGCGTGCGCCCGGTCGACCTCTGGATCGCAGGCACGGCCGCCGCGCTCACCCTGCTCGCCACGATCGTCGGTCACCGAGCGTTCCTCGCGCTCAGCATCGACGAGCGCAGCGCCGCGCTCGCCGGCCTGCGACCCGGCCGGGCCCACGCCGCGCTGCTCGGACTCGTCGCGCTCGCGGTCGTGGCCTCCTTCCAGACCGTCGGGGCCCTGCTCGTCTTCGCGCTGCTCATCGCCCCCGCGGCGACGAGCGTGCTGCTCGCCGCGCGGGTCTCGACGGTGCTCCTTGCGGCCGTGGGGTTCGCGTGGGCCGCCGTCGTCGGCGGGCTCCTCGTGAGCTACCACGCCGATCTCGCCACGGGGGGCGCGATCGCGCTGCTCGCCGTGGCCCAGTTCTTCGCCGTGGCGGGGGTCCGGGCGTTCCGTGACCGTCACGTGCGCCGCGCGAGCGCCCGACACCGAGCGCTGGCTGCGCCGTCAACATCGGCGCGGTAGCCTCACTGATTGATAATGATTATCATCTACAGGAAGGATGGAAGACGATGCGACTCCGATGGCTCCTCCTCGCCTCGCTCCTCGCGGTGCTGGTCCTGGCCGCGGCGGCGTGCGCCGACGAGGAGGACACCGCAAGCGAGGTCGACGACACCGACAGCGCCGAGGCCGACGACGGCGACGACCACGACCACGACGACCACGACCACGACGACCACGACCACGACCACGACGACCACGACCACGACCACGACGACCACGACCACGGGGCTGCCCCGGAGGGAGCCGAGGAGGTCGCCGAGCCGATGCCGCGGCTGCTCGTGGCCGACGCGACCGAGGCGCAGGCGTCGGTCATCGACCTCGTGGCCGAGGAGTCGCTCGCGACGCTCGACACCGCCGGCCCGTCTCCGCTGCTCATGCCCGCAGAGCACGGCCGGCACGTCGCGCTCATCCACCCTGACGCCGACGCCGTGGAGTTCGTCGACGGGGGCACCTGGGCCGTCGACCACGGCGACCACGCCCACTACTACGTGAGCGATCCCACGATGCTCGACGCGGGACTCGACATCGGCCGCCCGATCCACCACAGCGCCAACGCCGGGCAGCTCGCGGTGTTCGCCGACGCCACCGGCACGGTGACGATCGTCGACGAGGCGCCGCTCGACGACGGTGAGCTCAGCGTGGCCGGCGAGATCGACACCGGGGCCGCCCACCACGGGGGCGTGGCCATCCTCGACGAGGACCTCGTCGTGGTCTCCGGGCCCGAGGACGGCCAGGAGGGCGGCCTCGCCGACGAGGTGTGGCTCATGCACGACGGCGAGCAGGTCGGCACCTACGCTTGCCCGGGGCTCCACGGCGAGCTCGCGGGTGACGGCTGGGCGGCCTTCGCCTGCGCCGACCGCATCCTCGCCGTCGAGGGACACGGGGACCACGGCCACGAGATGGTCATCGACTACCCCGAGGAGCTCGGCGACGGCCGGGTGGGCTACCTCGCGGGACATCCGGGCTCGGAGGTCATGATCGCCGCGAGCGACGACGTGCTCGTGGTCGCCGACGCCTCCAGCGGTGAGGCCACCGCCCTCGAGCTGCCGGCACCGGCGGCCGCGCGGGCCAGCGTCGACGACGACGGCAACGGGCTCGTGCTCACCGACGACGGCGCCCTGCACCTCGTCGACCCCGAGGCCGGGGAGGTGGTCGCCTCGAGCGAGGAGCGCATCGAGCTCGACGACGGTGACGATGCGCCGCGGCTCAGCCTCGTCGGCGGACGCGATCGCGCCTACGTGCCCGACCCCGCCGAGGGACTCGTCCACGAGTTCGCCACGAACGACGACCTGCGCCTCGCCCGCAGCATCGACGTCGGTGGCCAGCCCGCCGGCCTGGCCTACCTCGGGGCGCTGCCCCGTTGAGCACGAACGGAACGCAGCCCGCGCGCATCCGTGCGCGTGGGCTGTGCCTCGCCCATCCGGGCGGCCCGCCGGTGCTCACCCTCGAGACGCTGGAGCTGCCACCCGGCTGCCTCCTCGCCCTCATCGGCCCGAACGGCTCGGGCAAGTCGACGCTCATCACGGCGATCGCCGGCCTGCTCGTCCCCGCCGCCGGCGACCTCGAGGTCGAGGGGCGGTGGCCCCCCGCACGGGGATCGGTCGCAGCGGTGTTCCAGTCCGCGCCGCTGCACGCCGGACTCCCGCTCAGCGTCGAGCGGCTCGTGGCCACCGGCCGCGACCCACATCTGGGGCTCTGGCGGCGACGCCGCGCCGATGACCGTCGCGCCGTGCGCGAGGCCATGGAGCGCCTCGACATCGGCGCGATCGCCGGCCGCCAGCTCGCCGAGCTCTCCGGCGGGCAACGACAGCGCGCCCGGGTCGCGCAGGCGCTCGCCACCGAGGCGCCCGTCCTCCTGCTCGACGAGCCCACTGCGGGCCTCGACCTGCCGAGCCGCGAGCGCATCCTCGCCGTGCTCGACGACGAGCGCCGTCGCGGCACCACCGTCGTCCTGGCCTCCCACGACCTCGCAGAGGCCCGGCGCGCCGACCGGGTCCTGCTCCTCGACGGCGAGGTCATCGCCGACGGCCAGCCTGCGCACGTCCTCACGGACCGCCGTATCGCCGCGACCTACGGCCCCGGTCAAGTTGGTGGCCGCGCGCTGACCTGAGCGCGGCCGGCCACGGCCCCGGCCGCCACGCCCTCGGCGGGGTCGTCGGCCCCCGACCGGCGCCCAGCCATCGACGGTGCACGGCGGCGCCGGGGCGCACCGCGAGGCGTCGCGGCTGCGCCCGCCCCTGCCGGACGTCGTGCCCCGGAGAGCCCCACCGGACGTTCGAGCGACGCCGCCGTCGGGCTGCTGCTCGCCCCGGTCGTCCCGCGGCGCATCGCCGGTCTCGCCCTCATGGGCTTCTCCGGCCCGCTGCTGCACCTCGACTGGAAGGCCCCCGGCCAGCGCCAGCCGGGCAGCGTCACCCCCACCCCCGACGGCATCCCCCTCGCGAAGGACGGGTGGCTCCTCGCCATCGGCCTGGCACTCCTCCTGGCCGGCTCCCGCCGCAAAGGGGCGCGAGGGCCGCAAGACGCGCGAGGGCAGAGGACACGAGCACTGAGCCGAACCGGCGCCGCCCGCGTGTGCAGGACGGCGCACAGCAAATCGCCCAACGTTGCCTTCACAGCCCAACCATTCGCCCGTACCCTCCGGTGAGCCGATCCCCGGCTGCACGAGCGAAGGAGGGTCCCATGGCAAGGTTCGATGGCGCAGTCGCACTGGTGAGCGGAGGGTCTCGTGGCATCGGGGAGGCGATCGTCCGCGGACTCCACGCCGAGGGGGCGTGGGTCTGCATCGGCGACGTGCTCGACGCTGAGGGCGGCGCGCTCGCCGATGAGCTCGGCGAGCGGGTGGTCTTCCAGCATCTCGACGTGACCGATCCGGCGTCGTGGCAGGAGGCGGTGGCCCGCTGCGAGGACGAGGCGGGGCCCGTGAGCGTCCTCATCAACAACGCTGGCGTCCTCGGCGTCACGCCGATCGGCGAGGGCGCGACCGACGAGTGGAAGCGGGTCATGGCCGTCAACGCCGACGGCGTCTTCATGGGCATGGACGCCGTCGCCCCGTCGATGCGCCGCGGCGGCGGCGGCGCGATCGTCAATGCCTCGTCGACCGCCGGCCTTCAGGGCTATGCAAGCATGGCCGCCTACGTCGCGAGCAAGTGGGCGGTGCGCGGCATGACGAAGACCGCGGCGCTCGAGCTCGGGCCGCACGGCATCCGGGTCAACTCCGTGCACCCCGGCCCGATCACGTCGAACATGACCCAGCAGGTCGACCCGTCGATCGCCGACAGCCAGGCGATCGCCCGCTTCGGGCGCCCCGAGGAAGTCGCCCGGCTCTACCTCTTCCTCGCCTCCGACGACAGCTCCTACAGCACCGGGGCGGAGTTCCTCGTCGACGGCGGTCAGACACTGGGCTCCACTGGCAGCGTCCTCGAGGACTGAACGGGGGGCGGCCGCCCGTGTCGTGCGGGTGCACGACACGGGCGGTGGCGCACGCAGCCGACGAGCGCTGCGCGCCCGGGTCGACACCGCGCACGCGCGGCGTGCGTCACCCCCGTGGGCGTGGACATCCCACGACCCGCTACGGTGTGCTCGCGAGCCAGGGAGCGGACGGCGATGAGCAATCCCGCGGTGGACCACGACGCCGGCGGCGGCGCCGACGGCGAACCGCGCTTCTCCTACCGCCGCATCTGGCTCATCGGCTTCGGCTTCCTCGGGGTGCAGCTCGCGTTCACGACGTACAACGCCTTCCTGCCGCTCATGTATCGGGAGTTCTTCGACTCCCGCGCGGCCATCGGGCTGCTCATGGGCACCGACAACCTCATCGGGCTGCTGCTCATCCCCGTCGTGGGCGCGTGGTCGGACCGCGTCAACAGCCCGCTCGGGCGTCGCCTACCGTTCGTCGGCGTCGCGCTGCCGATCGCCGCGGCGGTGTTCTTCGCGATCCCCTTTGCGAGTGTGGCGCTGTGGACGCTCATCATCGCCGAGATCGTCTTCACCGCCGCGATGCACGCCTACCGGGGGCCTGTCATCTCGCTCATGCCCGACCACACACCGCCGGAGCGGCGCTCGACGGCCAACGGCATCGTCAACCTCATGGGCGGCATCGGCACGCTCCTGTCGTTCGGGGTGCTCGCGCTGCTCTACGACATCGACCCACGGCTGACCTTCGGTGTCGGCGCCGCGGTGCTCCTGCTCACCCTCGTGATCGTCTGGCGCTCCGCCGAGCGCCACCCTCCCTACATCGACCAGAGCGAAGTCGCCTCGAAGAATCCGGTGAAGGACGCCGTCGAGGGGGTGCAGGTCCTCCTCCAGCGCCCGAACCGGGGACAGTTCCTCGTGCTCGCGGCGATGCTCACGTACTTCATCGGCTACGCCGGCCTCGACGCGATGTTCCCCATCTACGGGGTCGAGACGCTGGGGCTCACCGAGGGTCGCGCCGCGTTCATCCTCACGACGTTCGCCGGGTCCTTCCTCGCCTTCGCCCTGCTCGCCGGACTCATCGGCACGAAGGCCGGCAAGGTCCCCGCGATGCTCCTCGGTCTCGCGCTCCTGCCGGTGCTCTTCCTCGCGGCGATCCCCGTGCGCAGCCCTGTGGTCATCGGCGCGATCTTCATCGCCGGCGGGTTCGGCTGGGCGCTCGTCAACGTCCAGGCGATGCCGCTCGTGGCCGACCTCGGCGGACGTGACCGCGTCGGCTTCTACGTCGGCCTCTACTACATCTTCACGATGGCCGGGCAGATGGTCGGCCCGTTCGTCCTCGGCTCGGCGATGGACCTCCTCGGCAACGAGGGCATGTTCATCGCCGGCGCGGCGGCCTTCGCCCTGGGCTTCGTGCTGCTGCGCGCTGGCAGCCGGCGGCTCGGCAAGGACCCCGAGGAGCTCGCGCGGGAGACGCGGCTCGCCGAGGTCGAGTGACCGGCGGGCACGGCTCAGCGCACCCGCTCGCCGACCGCCGGGCAGCCGGCGTTGTCGCAGGCGAAGTCCACCGGCAGGCCGAGCGCGCTGCCCGGCAGGGCGGTGACCCCGCAGGAGGGGCAGAGCGGCGCGGCATTGCCGTCGGTTCCGGGGTCGAGGTCGACCATGCCGCCACGGTAGCCCTCGAGGCGGCCCGCTGGACGTCAGGCACTCGGGCACTGCGGCCGGCCACATCGCCAGGCGGCGGCGCGGGCCGTAGGCTGCGGCCCATGGCAGCGCAGCCCTCCGCAGCGGGCCGAGCAGCCCCCGGCGGCGCGGACCCCGCGCCAGCGCCCAGCGACCTCGCCGACGCGCTCGCGGCGCTCGCCTTCGCGCTCAGCCCGGACGAGGGGCCGGCCCTGCGCGCGGAGCGCGACCGCCTCGCGCGACTCTGGCGCGGTGTGCGTGCCCGAGCGGCCGAGCCCCGCGCTCCCCTGCTCGTCGTCGTCGCCGGCGGCTCCGGCGCGGGCAAGTCGACGACGGTCAACACCCTCGCGGGTTGCCGCGCCGCCGAGCCCGGGGTCGTGCGCCCGACGACGCGGGCGCCGACGCTGGTCTGCCACCCCGAGGACCGCGCCTGGTTCACCGACGACCGCGTCCTGCCCGACCTCGCACGGCTGCCCGACGACGCCTCCGTGACCTCGAGCGCGAAGGCGCTCCGCATCATCGCCTCCGAGACCCTGGCGCCGGGGGCGGCGCTGCTCGACACCCCCGACGTCGACAGCGTCGAGGTCGCCAACCATGTGCTCGCTGACCAGGCCCTCGACGCCGCCGACGCCTGGCTCTGGCTCATCACCGCCCGCAGCTACGCCGACGAGGCCGGGATGGCGTACCTCCGCAGGGCGCGGCAGCGCCACGCGCTCCTCGCCGTCGCGCTCACCCAGGTCCGCGATGACGAGCGCGAGGAGGTCGTCGCCGACCTCGATCGCCGGCTCGAGGAGGAGGGCGTCACCCCGACCCTGCGGACCATCGTCCCCTACACCGCCGTCGAGGACGGGCGGGTGCCCGAGGCAGGGGTCACCGACCTGCGCGCATGGCTCACCAGCCTCGCCCCGACCGACCGACGGGTGGAGACGCGGCGGGCTGCGCTCGCTGGGCTGCACGCCGCGCTGCCCGGTGAGCTCGCCGGCCTGCTCAGCGCCGTCGAGCAGGAGGAGCGCCGCGCCGAGCGTCTCGCGCGCGAGGCCGCCGCGCCGTTCGACGAGGTCGGGGGACGGCTGATTGCCGAACTCGAGGAGGGCCTGCCGCTGCGCGCCGAGGTCCTCGAGCGCTGGCGTCGGCTCGTCGGCGGCAACGAGACCTTGCTCAAGGTCCAGACCGCTGCGGGCAGACTCGGCGAGGCGGTCCGCGGCCGCCTCGGCCAGCCCGTCGCCGACCCTGCCCAGGTGCAGGCCGAGGTCGGCGGCGAGGTGGCCCGCCTCCTGCGCGAGTTGCTCGTCGACGCCGGCCACAGCGCCCGCGCCGCGCTCGAGGCCGACCGGGCCGGCCATGCGGTGCTCGAGGCTCAGCCCGCGCTCCGCCGCGCACCCGAGGCCCGCGAGGCGGCGATCGCGCGGGTCGTCGACGGGTGGCAGGCACGGATCGCCGCCCTCGTCGAGGAGGTTGGCGGACCGCGCAAGGCCCGCGCCCGACGGCTGTCCACCGCGCTCAACGCCGTGGCGACCTCGGCGATCCTCGTCCTCTTCAGCGTCTCCGGGGGGCTGACCGGCGGGGAGGTCGGCATCGCCGCGGGTGCCGCCGCAGGCAGCCAGTGGCTCCTCACGAAGCTCTTCGGCGAGCACGAGGTCCGGCGCCTGCTCACCGAGGCGCGCGAGGACCTCCTCGCCCGCGTCGACGAACTCACCCGCGCCGAGCGCGCCCGCGTCGTCGACGCCGTCGCTGCCCTCGCGCCGCCGGCCGGGGCCGTCGCGGCCCTGCGGGCCCACGCGGAGAGGTCGTGAAGGCCGTCGGCGACGGGGTCGCGGAGGTCACCGGCGCGCTCGACGACGCCCTGGCCCTCGGAGCCGGCCGGCTTGCCGCCGACGACCTCACCGCGCTCGCGGCGCTGCGCGCACGCATCGACGACCGACTCGCCCGCGGTGACGGCCTCACCGTCGTCGCCGTCGCCGGCGGTACCGGCGTGGGCAAGTCCGCGCTCGTCAACCGCCTCGCCGGCGCACCCATCGTCGAGGAGGGGGTGCGCCGGCCGACGACCTCGCATCCCGTCGCGGTGGCCGCCGAGGTCGACGGGGCCACGGGCGCCCTGTGCGATTGGCTCGACCTGCCCGACCGCCGCGCCGGGGCCGCCCTGCCCACCGGCCTCGTCGTCGTCGACCTGCCCGACCACGACTCGGTGGAACGCGGGCACGAACGCACCGCCCGGCGCCTCGTCGGGCGCGTCGACGCCCTCGTCATCGTCGTCGACCCCCTGAAGTACGCCCGCGCCGATCTCCACGACGGGCTGCTCGCCGACCTCGGCCGCCACGCCGCGCTCGTCACCGTCGCGCTCAACCGGGCCGACGAGCTCGCCCCCGAGGACGTCGAGGTCTGCCGCGCGGACCTGCAAGAGCGACTCGCCGCCACCGGGCTCAAGGCCGCGGAGCTGCTCACGACGTCGGCGGCCACCGGCGAGGGCGTGGCGGCGCTCGAGGAGACGCTCGCCGGGCTCGCCGCCTCGCGCGAGGCCGCGGCCGCCCGCCTCGTCGCCGACGCCGCGGGGCTCGCCGAACGACTCGCGGGCCACGTCGCGCGGCTGCCCAACGCCGACCTCGACCCCGAGGCGCTCCTCGCCCCGTTGCTCGAGGCCACCGATGCCCACCGCGCGATGGCCGACGCCGAGCGCGCCTACCGGCAG
>SLNF01000084.1 GCA_007133145.1 Nitriliruptorales bacterium | reverse complement strand
TCAAGCAGGCCGACGTCGTCCTCGCGATGTTCCTGCTCGGCGAGCGCTTCACCCGTGAGCAGAAGCGGCGCAACTACCGCTACTACGACCCGCTGACGACGAGCGACTCCTCGCTGTCGCCGCCGGTGCACGCGATCGTCGCCGCCGAGATCGGTGACCACGTCAGCGCGATGCACCACTTCCGACTGTCGCTGTTCATGGACCTCGCCGACGTCGCCGGCAACGTCGACCACGGCACGCACGTCGCCTCGACCGGCGGGGTCTGGATGGCCCTCGTCCACGGCTTCGGCGGGCTACGTGACTACGGGGGGCGAGTCTCCTTCGACCCAGCGCTGCCGCAGGACTGGACCCGACTGCGCTTCCCGCTCATGATCCGCGGGCAGCGCCTCGAGGTCGCCCTCACCCAGGCGCACGTCACGTTCCTCCTCACCGGCAGCGACGAGCTCGAGATCGACGTCGAGGGCGAGCCGGTCGTGCTCGTGCCCGGCGACCCCACGACGGTGGCCCTCTCCGGTCACACGAGCGACGCCGCCGGCTGAACCCGTCGTGGCGGCGGCGCGGCGCTAGGCCCTGCGCTTGCGCTTGCGCTCGACGACCTCGAGGTTGCGGGCCTCGGCACGCTGCGCGCGACGGCGGAAGAACAGCGCCATGCCGGCGACCACGACGGTGACGATCGCGGTGTTGAAGACCGCGACCTCGATGCCCTGCGCGAGGGTGAGGGCGAAGACGACGATGGGGCCGACCATCCAGCCCCAGCGCCAGAAGCGCAGCTGGCTGCGGGCCATCGCCACGGCGACCCGCGCCTCCTTGCGCGTCTCGACGCTCTGACCCCGGTTGATCGCCCGGCGCACCCGCCGGCGCGCGTCCTTGTCGAGCTTGGCCCAGGCGTCGCGGAAGGCCTGGCCGTCGGGGATCTCATGGGGCTTCGGCATCGCCACGATGCTAACCGCCGCGCCCCGCACCGGCAGGTCGGGGGCGTCGCTCGGTGACCATCCGTGGCGTAGCCTGCGCGCGAGCCAGGTGCCCCCGAGGACGAGCCCGTGCCCCGATCCACGCCACCGGAAGCCCAGCAGCCGCTGCTCGAGCGCCTCGGCCTGCACCGCCGGGAGCTGCGGGCCTGGGCGCTCTACGAGTGGGCCACGACCGGGCTCTACGTCGTCATCGTCACCGCGGTCTTCCCCGTCTACTACCAGACGGTGGCCGCCGAGGGCCTCGCCCCGGCGGTCGCAAGCCAGCGCTACGCCCTCGCGACCACCCTCGGCATCGTCCTCATCGCGCTGCCGGCGCCGTTCATCGGGGCGCTCACCGACCAGACGCCGGCGAAGAAGCGCCTCCTCGCCTCGTTCATGCTCCTCGGCGTCGGGGCGACCGGCGCCCTGTTCTACGTCGAGCAGGGTGACTGGCGCCTGGCCCTCGGGATGTTCGTCCTCGTCAACATCGGCGTCAACGGCAGCACGGTCTTCTACGACGCCCTGCTGCCACACGTCGCCGGGCAGGACGAGGTCGACCGGGTCTCGGCCGGGGCGTTCGGTCTCGGCTACGTCGGCGCGACGCTCCTGCTGCTCGCCTGCGTCGTCGTCATCGAGTTCCCCGGCCTGTTCGGCATCCCCGAGGGCACCCTGCCGGCGCGGCTGACCTTCGTCGCGACCGCGCTGTGGTGGCTGCTGTTCACCCTGCCACTGCTGCGCCTCGTGCCCGAGCCGAGCCCACGCGTCGCCCCCGGGGAGAGCGGTGGTGGCGCGGCGCGACGGGCGCTGGCGCGACTGGGCGGCACCCTGCGGGACCTGCGCGGCTACCGTCAGGCCTTCCTGCTGCTGCTCGCCTACCTCGTCTACGGCGACGGCATCGGCACGATCATCCGGCTCGCGACGGTCTACGGCGCGGAGATCGGCATCGGCCAGACCGCCCTGCTCGGCGCCGTCGTGATCGTGCAGGTCGTCGGCATCCCCGCGACCTTCGCCTTCGGGGTGCTCGCCGGGGTCATCGGCGCGAAGCGCTGCATCCTCCTCGGCCTCGTGGTCTACGGCGGCGTGACGATCGTCGCCTACTTCATGACCTCGGCGACGGAGTTCTTCGTCCTCGCGTTCTGCATCGGCCTCGTCCAGGGCGGCACGCAGTCGCTGTCGCGCTCGCTGTTCGCCTCGATGATCCCGCGCTACAAGTCCGGTGAGCTCTTCGGGTTCTACGGGGTCATGGACAAGTTCGCCGGCATGATCGGCCCCGCGGTCTTCGCCGGGGTGATCTCGCTGACGGGCTCGAGCCGGCAGGGGATCCTCTCGGTCCTCGGCTTCTTCGCCGTCGGGGCGACGCTGCTGTGGTTCGTCGACGAGGCCGAGGGACGCCGGGTCGCCCAGCGCGCGCAGGCCCGCGCCGTGCCGGCCGGGACGGCGGGGCGGGGCTAGGGCACCGCGCGGCCGGTTCGCCCCCCGGCGGCCGCACCGACGTCGGACGGCACGAACGCCGCGATGAGGTGGCCGATCGCCAAGGCGATGACCACGGTGCCGACGCCGACCTGCCCGCCGAGGGCCCAGCCGGTCGTGAAGACCGCGATCTCGAGGCTCGTGCGCACCCAGCGCAGCGGCACGCCCCGCCCCGACAGCCCGAGCATGACGACCTCCATCGGGCCCGCGCCGAGGTCGGCGGCGATGACGAGGGAGAGCCCGAAGGCGATCGCGACGAGACCGACGGCGAGCAGGCCCGCCTGGGTGGCGAGCCCGTCGACCGACCCGGGAAGCAGCAGGCTCCAGGCGTCGACGGCCGGTCCGATGCCGAGCATCGCCACGAGCGTGCCCGGACCGACCGCGGCGCCGAGCCGCCAGCCGACCGCGACGAAGAACGTCGAGACGAGGACGCTCGCGAGCCCGAAGGTCACGCCGAGCCGGGTCGCGACGCCGGAGTTGAGGACGTCGTAGGGCCCGACGCCGAGGTCGGCGAGCAGCGTGAGCGCGATGCCGCCGCCGGCCACGAGGCAGCCGACGACGAGCGCGCCCCAGCGCGCCCGGCCGCGCCAGCGCGGCAGCGAGAGCACCGGCGCGCCTCTCAGTTGAGGCTCGGATCCTCGGTGACCGTCTTGAAGACCCCGCCCTGCCGCAGCAGCACCCGCCGCCACAACCCGTCGGGATCGGCGGTCAGCGGGTCGTCGGCCGCCGGCTCGACGACGAACCACGAGCCCGCGTCGATCTCCTCCTCGAGCTGGCCGGGCCCCCAGCCGGCATAGCCGGTGAACAGCCGCACCGCGGTCACGTCGGCCTGCTCCTCGGGGCCGCGCTCGAGGTCGACGACGCCGAGGTCGGCGGTCACCGGCTGGGCGGGCGTCGCCGAGCGCCCGAGGCCGATGACGGCTTCGTCGGGCTGCACGGGGCCGCCGCTGAAGAGCACCGCGGGGGCGGCCGCGAGGTCGTGCCAGGCCGGCAGCAGACTCACGACGTCGATCCCGCGGGTGCGGTTGAGCACGACCCCCAGCGCCCCCTCCGCCTCGTGCTCGAGGATGAGGACGACGGCGCCCTCGAAGTTCTCGTCGGCGAGGTCGGGGGTCGCCACGACGAGGCGTCCGGTCAGCAGCGTGTCATCCGTGGCGGGCATCGGTGCGGCAGGGTACCCCTGCGGGGGGCACCGCAGCCACCGTCGAGCCGACCCGACCACCGGGCGACGGCCCGGTCAGCGCCACGGCCGCCGCACGAGCGGCCGGGCGGATCGCCGTTGGGCTCGGCCGCCTGCGGGCCTACGATGAGGCGCCATGAGCGCCGCAGACGAGCGGCCGGGGGACCCGCCGCAGAGCACCGAGGCCGACGAGGCCGCCGACCCGCGCCTGCACCGGGTCGAGCAGCGCCTCGCCGTGCCGGTCGTCGTCGCCGCGGTGGCCTCGATCCCCGCGGTGTTCCTCTCGATGGGCGACCCGCCGCTGTCGCTGGTCGGGCAGGTCCTCAACTGGGCCTCGCTGAGCGTGCTCACCGCCGAGTCGGTCATCCTCTTCTGGCTCGCCAGCGACCGGCGTCGCTGGCTCAAGGAGAACCGCTTCCTGCTCGGGGTCACGCTCGTCGCGCTCCTCGCGGTCGTCTTCGCCGTGGGGCCATTGCAGTTGCTGCGCCTCGTGCGCTTCGTCGGCGCGGTGCGCGTGCTGCGCGTCAACCGCATCGTCAAGGCCGGCAGGATCCTCCGTGAGCGCGCCGACCTCGAGGGCCGGCTGCGCAACGCCGTCGCGATCGGGGTGACCGCGCTCGCCGCGGCCTTCGTCGGCCTCGTCCTCGCCGACCCGACCTCGCAGAGCCGGCGCGCCGTCGACCACGTCGTCGGCTCCTTCGGCATCTGGCCGGTCGTGCTCGCCGGGCTCATCCTCTTCGGCGCGACCGTCGTCGTCCTGCGCGCGCGGGGCGACGAGCGCGCCGACGGCTGAGCCGCTCGCCGTCTCCGGCCCGCGCCACCACCACGGCGCTCACCGCCCGGAGGCGGCCTCGACGAGCAGCCGCGCAGCGAGTGGCCCCGTGACGAGGAGGTCGTGCCCGCGGGCGCAGCAGCGCGCGAGCAGCGCGGCGGTCGCCGGGGCATCTCCGAGGCAGCCGACGAGGCCGACCGCGCCAGCGAGCGCCGCAGCGATCCGGCCCCGCCCGGCGGGGACCTCCCCACCCCGTCCGAGCCGTGGCCGTCCACCCGCCTCGTCGAGGGGATGGCTCCAGGCGCGCCGCTGCAGGGCACCACCGCTGCCGTCGACGACTTCGACGCCCAGCGCGCGTCCCGCGCCGGGGCGCCGGCCCCGGGGGCCGACCCGCGGAGGGACCACGTCCCCGCCCGAGCCGGCGAGGCCGGCATGGGCGATGCGGTCGGAACCCAGCGCGGCCGCGAGCAGGAGCACCTCCGCGAGCCCCTCGGCTTCGTCCTCGCCGGGCTCGAGCCACGCGGCCACCGTCGTCTCGTCGCCGGCTGCGGCCACGACGCGCGAGGCGGCCCAGCCGGCCGTCGCGATCTCGTGGCGCATGCCGTCGACGAGGCTGCCCGCCACGATCCTGCCCCATCGGTCGCCGTCCACCGCCACCTCCACGCCGCGCTCCTCGCCGCACGGGCCCGCGACCGCACGGACCGCGCAGCCCCAGCATCGGCGAGGCCGGGCCCGCACGGCCGGATGGGACCACCACGGGTGTGGACGAACGGTCGAGGGTCACCGGGCGGGACGTCGGGTAGAACCACGCGGGACCGCAGGCACCGAGCCCCGGAGGTGCGCGCATGCCCCTGTCCATCGCCGACCTCGCGATCACGAGTCCCGCCTTCGACTTCGGCGCACCCATTCCCTCGCGCTTCACCGGCGAGGGCGCCGACGACTCGCCCGAGCTCGTCTTCCACGGCGTGCCGCAAGGCACCCGCGAACTCGCCGTGGTCTGCCACGACCCCGACGCCCCCCTCGCCCACGGCTTCACGCACTGGGTCGTCTACGGCATCCCCGCCGACGCGGGGCGCATCGCCGAGAACGGCGGCGGCCGGTTCACCGAGGGGGTCAACGACTTCGGCGGCACCGGCTACGGCGGCCCCATGCCCCCGCCCGGGCACGGCACCCACCACTACTTCTTCTTCCTCTACGCCCTCGACACCGCGATCACCGACGGTCCCGGCCTGTCCCGGCTCGAGCTCCTCGGGCGTCTCGACGGCCACGTGCTCGAGATGAACCGGCTCGTCGGCACCTACGAGCGGTGAGGGCCAGCGGGACGACGTGACGAGCCGGTCTTCCGCCACCGACGACCCCGCCGTCGGCCGGAGCGCGCTGCTGGAGGCGCTGTGGAGCAGCGACGCCGGTGTCGTCCTCTACGAGGCGGTCCGCGACGCCGACGGCCGCATCGTCGACTTCACGCGCACCTTCATGAACCCGGCGGGGCGGCGCATGGTGGGGCTCGACGCCGACGCCGGGCCCCGCCGGCTGCTCGACGAACGCCCCGGCCACGCGGCGCTCGGGCTCTTCGACGCCTTCGCTGCGGTCGTCGAGGGCGACGGGACCTACGCCACGGAGGTGCGCTACGACGCCGACGCGCTCGATGCGTGGTATGCGCTCAGCGCCTCGAAGGCCGGCGACGGGATCCTCGTGCTCTTCCGCGACGTCAGCGCGCAGCGCCGCGCGCACGCCGCGCTCGATGAGGCGCACGCCGCCCGTGAGGAGCTGCTGTCGTCGATCAGCGACGGCGTCTTCACGATGGACCGCGACTACCGCATCACCTACGTCAACGAGGCGATGCTGCGCATCCTCGGCATGCGGGCCGACGACCTGCTCGGGCAGCGGATGTTCGAGGTCTTCCCCGAAGCCCGCGGCACCGCCTTCGAGGACGGCTACACCCGGGCGCTCGAGGGTGAGGGCCCCCTCGTCTTCGAGGAGTACTACCCGCCGCCCCTCGACACGTGGTACCAGGTCCGCGCCTACCCCTCCGCGAGCGGGATGACCGGGTACTTCCTCGACGTCGGTGACCAGCGACGCCTCGAGACCCGCCTCACCCAGGCCCAGCGCAGCGAGACGGTCGGGCAGCTCGCCGCCGGCGTCGCCCATGACTTCAACAACCTCCTCACCGTCGTCGGCGGCCACGCCGAGCTCCTCGCCGAGGGGCTCGCCGACGACCCGCAGGCGCAGCGCGACGTCGCCGCCATCGCTGACGCCGCCCGCCGCGGCGCCGATCTCGTCACCCAACTGCTCGCCTTCAGCCGCCAGCAGGTCCTGCGCCCCGAGACGCACCCGGCGGCGAGGCTCACCCGCGAGGTCGCCCCCGTCCTGCGCAGCGTCCTGCCGGAGCGCCTCGGCTTCTCCGTCGAGGTGGCCGAGGACGCCGGGCAGGTCCACGTCGACCCCAGGCAGTTCCAGCAGGTGCTCGTCAACCTCGTCCTCAACGCCCGCGACGCGTGCGGGGAGGAAGGGCGCATTGCCGTCGCGGTCTCGCGCCTCACCGTCGAGGGGTCCGGGACCCCCGCAGGCCCGGGGATCGCCGCGGGTGACTACGTGCTCGTCACCGTGGCCGACGACGGCGAGGGCATGAGCGCCGAGGTCGCTGGGCGCGCCTTCGATCCCTTCTTCACCACGAAGGATCCTGGCGCCGGGTCGGGGCTTGGCCTCGCGAGCGTCTACGGCATCGTCACCCAGTCGGGCGGGCACGTCGACGTCGACAGCGCTCCGGGGCGCGGGACGACGGTGCGCGTGCTCCTCCCCCGCTTCGAGGCACCGGCGTCCTCCTCGGGCGCGGGTGGCGCGCCCAGGCCCGGCCAGGCGGACGGCAGCGCGACGATCCTCCTCGCCGAGGACCACGAGCCGGTGCGCGAGGCCACGAAGCGCATGCTCGAGCGGCTCGGCTACACCACCCTCGCGGCGCACGACGGCGAGGACGCGCTCGCCCGCGCCAGCGCCCACGAGGGGCACATCGACCTCCTGCTCACCGACGTCGTCATGCCCCGCCTCGACGGCCCGGGCCTCGCCGAGGCCCTCGCCGCAGCGCGTCCCGGCCTCGCGGTGCTCTACGTCTCCGGCTACACCGGCGAACGCATCCCGGACGACGGCGACCGCCCCACCGCCTTCCTCGCGAAGCCGTTCAGCGCCCACGACCTCGCCGCGGCGATCCGGTCGCTGCTCGCCCGTCGCGCGGTCCGCGGGTGAGCGAGGCGACCGCCGCGCCGGCGCCTCCGCGCCTCGCGCTCCTCTTCGCGATCACCGCGACCGGCATCACCGTCAACACCCTCGTCGCGCCGGCCCTGCCGGAGATCCTCGCCGGGGTCGGGGGCCGCCCCGCGCAGGCAGGCCTCGTCATCGGGGCAGCGACGCTGCCGGGGATCGTCCTCGCCCCGGTCATCGGCGCGCTCGCCGACCGCTGGGGCCGACGCCGGGTGCTCGTGCCCTGCCTCGTGCTCTTCGGTGTCGCGGGGGGCCTCGGCGCCCTCGCCCCGAGCCTCGGTGTTCTCGTCACACTGCGACTGCTGCAGGGCATCGGCAGCGCCGGGCTCATCAACCTCGTCATCGTCCTCATCGGCGACCACTGGGACGGCGCCCAGCGCGCCCGGCTCATCGGCCGCAACGCCGCGGTGCTCACGACCTGCCTCGCCCTCACCCCGGCGCTCGCAGGCTGGCTCGTCGAGGCCTTCGACTGGAGGGCGTCCTTCGCCCCCTACCCGGTCGCGCTGCTCACCGCATGGTGGGCCCACCGTGGCCTTGCCGAAGGGGCGCACGGGGACGCCGTCGGCGTCGGCGCGCAGCTGCGCCGGCTCGGGCCCCTGCTGCTCGCGCCGCGACTCGCGGGGATCCTCCTCGGCGGGCTCGTCGTCTTCGCGCTGATCTTCGGCGTGCTGCTCACGGTCCTGCCGGTCCACGCCGAGCAGGCCTTCGGGCTGTCGAGCAGCGAGCGGGGCCTGCTGCTGGGGATCCCCGCGGTGACGAACACCGCCGTGGCGCTGTCGCTCGGCCGGCTGCGGCAGCGCTGGACCCGCCGTCCCCTGCTCGTCGTCGGCTCGGCGGTGCTCGCCGTCGCGATGCTCGGCCTCGCCGCCGCCGACTCCCCGCTCGCGCTCGGCGCGGCCGTCGCGGTCTTCGGGCTCGGTGAGGGCCTGCTCATCCCCAACCTGCAGGACCTCGCCGCAGGCGCGGGGCCGCCCGAGGCCCGCGGCACCGTCGTCGCGGCGTTCGTCGGCAGCTCGAGGCTCGGCCAGACCGTCGGCCCGGTGGCCGCGAGCGCGGTCGCCGCCGGCCCCGGCGGGGCGG
>SLNF01000343.1 GCA_007133145.1 Nitriliruptorales bacterium | reverse complement strand
GGGGCCGCCGCTCGTGCGTGCGGGCGGGGCTCGCACGAGGCTGGGGCCGGTGCGAGGGCTTGCGCGGTCATCGCTGGTACGCTGCGGGCGCGAACACCAGTTCGGCGCCGCGGTGGCGTCGACCGACGAGGGGAGTGAGCGTGCGCGTGCTTGGCGTCGACCCTGGGCTGTCGACGTGCGGTCTCGCCGTCGTCGAGGGTGCAGCGCAGACCGCGGCGGTCGTGCGCGCCGGTGTCGTGCGCACCGCCGCCGACGAGCCCACCGCGGAGCGACTCAAGGTCATCCATGACCAGGTCAGCAGCCTCCTCGCGACGCTCCGGCCGCTCGCCGTGGCCGTCGAGCGTGTCTTCGTCAACGCCAACCGCTCGACGGCGATGGGGGTGGGCCAGGCAGCCGGCGTCGTGCTCCTCGCCGCGGCGCAGGCCGGGGTGCCTGCGGTCGAGTACACCCCGAGTCAGGTCAAGGCCGCGGTGACCGGCAACGGCGACGCTGACAAGGAGCAGGTCGCCTTCATGGTTCGCGCCCTGCTCGACCTCGCGGAGGAGCCGCGTCCGCCCGACCTCGCCGACGCGCTCGCGCTCGGGCTCTGCCACCTGCGCCAGGGCGGCTTGCCCACGCCGAGGGGTGGGGGAGCGGTCGGCGGGGGCATGAGCCCGCGCCTCGCTGCCGCCGTCGCCGCGGCCGGGCCAGGCGCGCAGGTGACCCGTCGCCGGGAAGGTGGCGGATGATCACCGTGGGGAGTGCAGGGCACCGCCTGCCGCGGCAGGCCGGTGCCCTTGCGCGGGGAAGGCAGGTGCGGCACCGGTGATCGCGCATCTCGCGGGCACCGTCGCGGTCGCCGGGTTGGGGGAGGTCGTCGTCGATGTCGCCGGCGTCGGCTACCGCGTCCTCGTCCCGCCCGGCGAGGTGCGCGCGAGCGTGGGGGAGGCGGTGACCCTGCACACCCACCTCGCGGTGCGCGAGGACGCGATGACGCTCTACGGCTTCGTCGACCCCGGAGCGCGGGCGCTCTTCGAGGTCCTCCTCGGGGTGACCGGCGTCGGCCCGAAGCTCGCCCTCGCGGCGATCGGCACCCTCGGCGTCGACGGGCTGCGCAGGGCGGTCGTCGCCGAGGACGTCGCCGCGCTCACCGTCGTCCCCGGGGTCGGCAAGAAGGGCGCGCAGCGCATGATCCTCGAGCTCGGCGAGCGGCTCGGTGCCGGCGAGGCCGCGCCGAGCGCCGTGGCGGGCACGGCCGCCGTGGGTCGCGACCCACGCGCGGAGGTCCGGGAGGCCCTCGCGGGGCTCGGCTACGCTGCGGGCGAGGTGCAGTCCGCGCTCGAGGCCGCCGGTGAGGCCGGCGACCCAGAGGAGCTGTTGCGCCGGGCGCTGAAGGCCCTCGGCGGACGCGAGACCCGAGGGGGACGCTGAGATGGAGGAGATCCTCACGCCCGGCGTCGTCGGCGGCGACGTCGAGCTCGACCAGTCGCTGCGGCCGCGCCGCCTCGCCGACTTCCTCGGCCAGGCGCGGGTCAAGGAGCAGCTCGCGCTCGTCCTCGACGGTGCTCGAGGGCGCGGCGCTCCCGTCGACCACCTGCTCTTCAGCGGCCCGCCCGGCCTCGGCAAGACGAGCCTCGCGGGCATCGTCGCCGCGGAGATGGACGCCGACCTGCGTACGACGAGCGGACCCGCGCTCGAGCGTCCTGGCGATCTCGCGGCGATCCTCACCAACCTCGAGGAGGGCGACGTCCTCTTCGTCGACGAGATCCACCGGTTGCCGCGCGCGGTCGAGGAGATCCTCTACCCGGCGATGGAGGACCAAGCGATCGACATCGTCGTCGGCAAGGGCCCCGGTGCGCGCGCGATCCGGCTCACGCTGCCGCCGTTCACCCTCGTCGGGGCGACGACGAGGACGGGCCTCGTCACCGGGCCGCTGCGGGACCGCTTCGGCTTCGCCGCACGCCTCGACTTCTACCGCCCCGACGACCTCGTCGGCATCATCGCGCGCAGCGCCGCCCTGCTCGACGTCGAGCTCGCCGGCGACGGCGCCGAGGAGGTCGCCCGACGCAGCCGCGGCACCCCGCGCATCGCCAACCGTCTGCTCAAGCGCGTGCGCGACTTCGCCGAGGTGCGCGCCGACGGGGTCGTCACCGGCGAGGTCGCTCGCGCCGCCCTCGAGCTCTTCGACGTCGACGCCCGCGGCCTCGACAAGCTCGACCGCGCGGTCATCGCTGCGCTCTGCGAGGCCTTCGGCGGAGGGCCCGTCGGGCTGTCGACCCTCGCCGTCGCCGTCGGCGAGGAGGCCGATACCGTCGAGGACGTCGTCGAGCCCTACCTCATCCAGGAGGGCCTGCTCGCGCGCACGCCGCGCGGGCGCGTCGCCACCGAGGGCACCTGGCATCACCTCGGCCTGCCGGTGCCGCGTGACCCCTCCGGCCTCGGCGACGAGCGCCTCTTCGACGCCTGACCGTGCCGCACGCGGGTCGTTGGAGCGTGTGCTGCTAGGCTGTCAGGTCGCGTCGCGCGCGCTTGAGCGCGCCCGCACGACGCCACCCGTTCCCACGCACGGTAAGGACCTCGACCCATGCAAGGTTTGCTGCCCATCCTCGCCCAGGAAGACGGCGGAGGGATCGCCGCGTTCCTGCCGATCATCCTCATCGTCGTCGTCTTCTACTTCCTGCTCATCCGGCCGCAGCAGAAGCGCACGCGACAGCAGCGCGACCTCGTCAACTCGCTCGAGGTCGGCGACGAGGTCGTCAGCGCGGGCGGGCTGCACGGGCGCATCACCGGTACCGACGATTCGACGGTGCGCCTCGAGGTCGCCCCCGGCACGACGATCACGATCGAGAAGAGCTCGATCGTCAAGCGCCAGGTGCACCTCGACGACATCGAGGACGACGTGGAGGACGACGACTAGCCACATGGCCGAGGTCCACGCCACGACCCCCGACGGCGTGCCCGTCGGGGGGCGCACCGCCGAAGGCGTCGAGCAGGAGGTCCGCCCGGCGCCCGGCCGCGTGGAGATCCCCCTGCTCGACACGGTGCGCCGCCACGAGCGCGCGAGCGCGTTCATCGTCGCCTGCGACGAGTTCCTCGACGCGCAGGGCTTCACCGAGCACGGCTTCCGGCACGCCAACCTCGTCGGGCACATCGCCTTCAACGTCCTGACCCACCTCGGCCGCGATGCGCGCATCGCTGAGCTCGCCGCCGTCGCCGGCTACCTCCACGACATCGGCAACGTCATCAGCCGAGCCGACCATGGCCAGACCGGCGCGCTCATCGCCTACGACGTCCTCAAGGAGCTCGAGGTCGCCCCTGCGGACATGGCGCTCATCATGAGCGCGATCGGCAACCACGAGGAGCAGTACGGCCAGTCGGTCAGCGACGTCTCCGCGGCGGTCATCCTCGCCGACAAGTCCGACGTGCACCGCAGCCGCGTACGCAAGGGTGCCTCGATCGTCATGGACATCCACGACCGCGTGAACTACGCGGTCACGCAGTCGTTCCTGCGTGTCGATGCCGAGCACCACACGCTCACGCTCGAGCTCGAGATCGACACGGCGATCAGCCAGGTCCTCGAGTACTTCGAGATCTTCCTCGAGCGCATGGTGATGTGCCGGCGCGCCGCGCAGACCCTCGGCTGCCAGTTCAAGATCACCGTCAACGACGTGCCGGTGCTCTAGCGATGCACAAGGGCGGTCTTCTCGCGCTCCTCGTGGTCTTCCTGCTCGCGGTGGCAGGGCTGTGGACCACGATCCTGCTCAACGACTGGGAGCCCCAACTCGGGCTCGACCTCCAGGGCGGGGTCAGCCTCACCCTCGAGCCCGCGCCCGGCCAGGGCGAGATCGACCTCGAGGTCCTCGACCAGACCGTCGAGGTCATCCGCAACCGTGTCGACGGCCTCGGGGTGGCCGAGCCGGAGATCGCCCGGCAGGGCGAAACCGTCATCGTCCAGCTGCCGGGCGTGGCCGACCAGGCCCAGGCCGAGGACATCGTCCAGGAGACGGCGATCCTGCAGTTCCGCCGGGTCCTGCGCGAGATCCCGCCGACCTCCCCGGACTACGACGAGGTCGGCCCGTCATGCGCCGAGCTCGAGGAGGAGCGGCTGACCGGTCCGCCGCCGGCCGACGAGGAGGTCGTGCTCTGTCAGCCGCCGGAGGCCCAGGCCGGCCTCGTCGACGACCCCGACGAGGTGGCCTCCCCGCCTGAGGAATGGACGAAGTTCGAGCTCGGCCCCGTCGTCGTCGACGGCGGCAACGTCGAGGACGCGAGCGCCCGTGTCGGTGAGACCGGCCTCGACTGGGCCACGACCCTCGACTTCGACGACGAGGGCGAGGAGACCTTCCAGGAGTTCACCGCCGAGCTCGCCTGCGAGACCGGCGACCTCCGACGGCTCGCGATCGTCCTCGACGGGCTCGTCGAATCCGCGCCCCCGGTCGCCCCGGAGGTCCCCTGCGGCGAGGGCATCGCCGGGGGTGGGCAGATCTCGGTGGCCAGCCAGCAGGAGGCCGAGGACCTCGCCCTCGTCCTGCGCGCCGGCGCCCTGCCGATCCAGCTCGACCTCGAGCAGTCGCTCTCGGTCTCGCCGACGCTCGGTGCGGAGTCCCTCGCCGCGGGCCTGCAGGCCGGCCTCATCGGGCTCGTCCTCGTCGGCGCCTACCTCATCGTCCTCTACCGCGGCATCGGCGTCGCCGCGATCGCCGAGCTCGCGATGTTCGGGGTCCTCGTCGCCGGCGCGCTCATCGTCCTCGGCGAGACGATCGGCTTCACCCTCACCCTCGCCGGCATCGCCGGCATCATCGTCTCGATCGGCATCGCCGCGGACTCCTCGATCATCTACCGGGAGCGCTACCGCGACGAGATCCGCAAGGGGCGGACGATCCGCACCGCCGCCGAGCACGCCTTCAGCTCGGCCTTCGCGACGAACCTCACCGGCAACACCGTGTCCTTCCTCGCCGCGGCCGTGCTCTACGTCCTCGCCGTCGGCCCGGTGCGCGGCTTTGCCTTCACCCTCGGACTCGCCACGCTCATCGACACGCTGCTCTTCGCGACGTTCACCCGCTCGCTGTTCGGGTGGATCGCGAACACCCCGAAGCTCGCGCGCGCGAAGTGGATGGGCCTGACCGCCCAGTCCTTCGTCGCCCGCCCCGTCGCGAAGGTGCCGCGATGAGCGCCCAGGGCAAGGACACGAAGCTGCGGCGCTTCCTCAACGGCGAGGGCGACTACGCGTTCATCGACCGCAGCCGCACCTGGCTCATCGTCGCGCTCTCCGTCGTCGCGATCGCCGTCGCGGCCCTGCTCGTGCGCGGGCTCGACTTCGCCATCGACTTCACCGGGGGGACCGCCTTCCTCGTCTCCGGCGCCACCGAGGAGTTCACCGCCGCGGACCTGCGCGACGCGATCGCTGACCTCGGGATCACCGACGTCACCGCCCAGGTCGTCGAGGAGGGGGAGGGCGCGCTCGTCTCCACCCCGGAGCTTGGCGAGGTCGGCGGTGAGGCCGACCGCGCCGCGACCGCCGCGCTCGCCGAGGTCACCGGCGCCGATCCCGTCGACATCGACCGCCAGGCGGTGGGGCCCCGCTGGGGTCAGCAGGTCACCGACCAGGCCCTGCTCGCCCTCGTGGTCTTCCTCGGCCTCGTCGTCGTCTACATCACCCTACGCTTCGAGTGGCGTATGGCCGTGGCCTCGCTCGTCACGCTGCTGCACGACGTCGTCGTGACGATCGGGGTCTACGCCCTCATTGGCTTCGAGGTCTCACCCGCCTCGGTCATCGCTCTGCTCACCATCCTCGGCTACTCCCTCTACGACACCGTCGTCGTCTTCGACCGTGTCACCGAGGAGACCAAGGCCCTTGGGGCCTCGGAGAACCGCACGTACGGCGAGATCGCCAACGGTGCGCTCAATGCCGTGCTCGTGCGCTCGCTGTCGACGTCGGTGACCTCGCTGCTGCCGGTCGGCGCCCTGCTCGTCATCGGCGCCCAACTGCTCGGCGCCGACACCCTCGCCGACCTCGCGCTCGCGCTCTTCATCGGCATGGGGGTGGGCACCTACTCCTCGGTCTTCGTGGCCACGCCGTTGCTCGTCTGGCTCAAGCGCCGCGACCCCGAGGTCGCCGAGCACACCGAGCGCCTCCTCGCGCGTCGCGGCGGCAGCGTCTAGCCTGCGAGCCCCCGCGCGGCGCGCGCGACCGGGCCCGTCGGCCCGGTGGCAGCCCCCGCCCAACGCTCGGTATCGTAGGAGGCGAGACAGCAGCGCGAAGGAGCCCGTCACGAGCGCCGATGAGCGTCGCGAGGAGCGCAGCGCCCCGCAGGTCCTCGAGCGGGGCGACGACGACATGCGCGAGCGCGAGCCCGAAGAGAGCCCGGCGCTACCCGCCGAGCGGCCGAGCGCGGCGGTCGAGCCTGCGGCTGAGCGCGACGCCGAACCCTCCCCGCCGGCCGAGCCCGACAGCAGCACCGAACTCGAGCCCGCCCCCGCTGGACCCCCGCGCCCCAGGCAGTCGGGGGTCCGCGCCGTTCTGGCCCGGCTGCCGATGTTCGACCGCGGCGTCGCGATCCCCGACCGCCTCGAGCCGCTGTGCCAGTCACTGAAGGAGCACTCCCCGAAGGTCGACATCCGCGAGGTCGTCGCCGCCTACGAGGTCGCCGAGCAGGCGCACGGCGGACAGACCCGCCGCTCGGGTGAGCCCTACATCGTCCACCCCGTCGGCGTCGCGGAGGTCCTCGCCGACCTGGGGATGGATACGCCGACGATCGTGGCCGCGCTGTTGCACGACGTCGTCGAGGACACCGAGGTGAGCGCCTCGGACGTCGAGGAGCGCTTCGGTGCCGAGGCGGCGATGCTCGTCGACGGGGTCACCAAGCTCGACCGCGTCGCGGTGACCACGCGCGAGGAGCAGCAGGCCGAGTCGCTGCGCAAGATGCTCATCGCGATGGCGAACGACTATCGCGTCCTCGTCATCAAGCTCGCCGACCGGCTCCACAACATGAAGACGATCCACCACCTGCCGCGGGAGAAGCAGACGCGGATCTCCGAGGAGACCCTGCAGATCTACGCACCACTCGCGCACCGGCTGGGGATGCAGAACTTCAAGTGGCAGCTCGAGGACCTCGCGTTCGCGACCCTGCACCCGCGGCGCTACGACGAGATCAAGGCGATGGTCGCCGAGCGCCAGCCCGAGCGCGACCGCTTCCTCGAGGACGTCATCGAGCAGCTCACCGAGCGACTCAAGGAGGTGAAGATCCGCGCGGAGATCACCGGGCGGCCCAAGCACCTCTACTCGATCTACGAGAAGATGGTCGTGCGCGGCCGCGACTTCAACGACATCTACGACCTCATCGGCGTGCGGATCATCGTCGACAGCGTCAAGGACTGCTACGGCGCGCTCGGCAGCGTCCACGCGATGTGGCGGCCCATCCCGGGTCGCTTCAAGGACTACATCGCGATGCCGAAGTTCAACCTCTACCAGTCGCTGCACACCACCGTCGTCGGGCCCGAGGGCAAGCCGATCGAGCTGCAGATCCGCACACGCGCGATGCACCGCACCGCGGAGTTCGGCGTCGCCGCCCACTGGAAGTACAAGCAGGCGCTGCGCACCGAGGAGTCGGAGTCGCAGTGGCTGTCGCAGATGCTCGACATGCAGTCCGACACCTCCGACTCCGGCGAGTTCATGCGCAACATGCGCCTCGACCTCTACGCCGACGAGGTCTTCGTCTTCAGCCCAAAGGGTGACGTCATCGCCCTGCCGAAGGGCTCGACCCCGGTCGACTTCGCCTACTCGATCCACACCGAGGTGGGGCACAAGACCGTCGGGGCGCGCGTCGGTGGGCGGCTCGTCTCCCTCGAGTACGAGCTGCGCAACGGCGAGACCGTCGAGATCCTCACCTCCGGCGCGCCCGACGCCGGACCGAGCCGGGACTGGCTCGAGTTCGTCGGCTCCTCACGGGCGCGCTCGAAGATCCGGCAGTACTTCAGCCGGGAGCGCCGCGAGGACGCGATCGAGAAGGGACGCGAGGCGCTGCGCAAGGAGCTCGCCAAGCAGGGCGTGGGCTGGAAGCGGCTCCTCGGTGGGCCCGAGCTCAAGGGCGTCGCCGAGCAGATGAACCACCACGACCTCGACGCGCTCTACCGCGCGATCGGCGACGGCCACATCAACGCCGGTGCGGTGGCCAACCAACTCGCCGCGGCCGTCACCGACGAGGAGGAGGTCGAGGAGGTCCTGCCGCCCGTGGCCTCGGAGACCCCGAAGCGGGTCTCCGACGCCATCGTCGTCGACGAGACCGACGACGTCCTCGTCACCCTCGCGCGTTGCTGTACACCGGTGCCCGGAGACGAGATCATGGGCTTCGTCACCCGCGGCCGCGGCGTGACCGTCCACCGCGAGGACTGCCCCAACGCCGAGGCGCTCAAGCGCAGCGAGCCCGACCGGGTCCAGGAGGTCCGCTGGGACGCGACGACCCCGTCGATCTTCACCGTGACCGTCCAGGTGGAGGCCCTCGACCGCAAGCACCTCTTGCGCGACGTCACGTCGTTGCTCGGCGACCACCACGTCAACATCCTCTCCGCGCAGGTCAACACCCGAGAGGACCGCATCGCCTACCTGCGCTTCGCCTTCGAGCTCGCTGACATCAAGCAGCTCGACAAGCTGCTCACGCAGATCCGTCGCATCGAGTCGGTCTACGACGCCTACCGTGTGACCCCGCAGGCCGGGGAGGCCGAGGCCGACGGCGCGGGCCGGCCCGCCGACGG
>SLNF01000237.1 GCA_007133145.1 Nitriliruptorales bacterium | reverse complement strand
GCAAGCCCGAGCTCCCCCGCGAGCGTCCGCACCTGCCGCGGGAGGTCCACGCCGACGTGCGGTCCACCGCGCCCGCGGGGGCGGTCGACGACCTCGCCCGGGCGCTCGGTGCCGCCGAGGAGGCGATCGCGCGGGGTGACGCCGCCCGGGCCGTCGAAGTCCTCACCTGGGCGAAGTCGGTGGCGACCCGGAGCTGGGCGGTACGGGAGGCGCTCGGCATCGCCCTCTACCTCGAGGGTCGGTTCGCGGAGGCCCAGCGGGAGCTGCTGACCTACCGCCGGCTCTCGGGCCGGCACGACCAGAACCACCTCCTCGCCGACTGTGCCCGCGCGACGGGCAGGGTCGACCAGGCCGTCGCCCACGTCGAGGCGATGATCGAGGCCGCCGTCGAGGAGGAGCGCCTCGCCGAGGGGCTTCTCGTCGTGGCCGGCGCCCGGCTGGAGGCCGGGGAGCCGCACGGGGCGCTCGCGGCCCTGCGGCGGCTCGAGCTCGACGTGGAGGAACCCGAGCCCTATCACCTGAGGCTCTGGCACCTCGCCGCCCGTGCCGCCCGGGAGGCCGGGCAGGATGAGACGGCGCAGCGTTGGCGGGCGCGCATCGCCGAGGCCGACGCCGACGCGCTCGCTGCGCTCGACGGGGTGGGAGGTGCGGGCTGACCCGTGGTCGCGTCCCGAGCAGCGCCCACGGGCGGCCCCGGGCCGGGCGCGACCCGCGAGGGCTTCCCGCTCAGGTCGCGACGCGGCCCTCGGCGCGCAGCTCGAGGTAGCGCAGGAGCCCGGCGGCGTTGCTCTCGAAGCCGGTGAGCAGGTCGAGACGCTCACGCGTCTCGGGGTCGGCGTCGGCGGACACGAGGTCGTCGCGGAAGCGGTTGGCGAGGGTCTCGGCGACGTGGTCCATCTCGGCGTGCTCCTGCCAGGCCGACTCTGCCGTGGCGAGCCAGCGGTGGAGCTGCTCCTCCGCCTCATCGAGGGCCTCGGACGCCGGGCCGACCTCCCCGTAGTGGGCGAGGAGCAGCCGCGCGGGGTCGCGCTCCCGGTAGCGGCGTAGGGAGCGTGTGGCGAGCACCGCGTCGAAGTCGGGTGGCGGGGTCGCGGGGCGGATCCTCGTCATCCCCGGCATCTTCACCCCGACGGAGTCGCCGACGAAGACCGCGCCGGCGTCGGGGTCGAACACGCCGATGTGGTGCTTGGCGTGGCCAGGGGTGAAGAGCACCTCGAGGCGTCGCCCGCCACCGAGGTCGAGCACGTCGCCGTCGACGACCGCCTGCACCCGCTCGGGAGCGATCGGCGTGCACTCGCCGTAGACGGTGTCCATGAGCGTGCCGTAGACCCGGCGCGAGCTCGCGTTGAGGCGCTCGGGCGAGGAGAGGTGCGGCGCGCCCACCTCGCTGACGACGACCTTCGCCTGCGGGAACGCCGCGAGCACGTCACCAGCCCCGCCGGCGTGGTCGAGGTGGATGTGGGTCACGATGAGGTAGGCGAGGTCC
This sequence comes from Nitriliruptorales bacterium, assembly GCA_007133145.1. Classification (GTDB taxonomy): domain Bacteria; phylum Actinomycetota; class Nitriliruptoria; order Euzebyales; family Egibacteraceae; genus T1Sed10-49. The sequence goes on along the minus strand of SLNF01000237.1, from coordinate 7,248 downwards.
TCGGCGTCGAGGCCGCAGGCGGCGAGGGCCCGCAGCACCGCGTCGACCGAGAGCGCCGGGCCGCACTCGACGAGCGTCGGCCGCGGCGCCTCGAGGAGGTAGCCGGCGGTCACGGCCCGCAGGCCCGCGGTGCGCGTGTCCACGGCGGTGATGCCGCCGCCCAGCGGGGTGAGCAGATCGCCTTCGGTCATGTCGGACGGTCTCCGGTCAGTCGGGACGTCGGTCGGCCTCGGCGAGCAGGGGGGCGAGCTGCCGGTGCACCCACTCGGGCGCCTCGGCGGGCAGGACGTGGGTCGCGCGGGGGTGGATCGCGAGGGCGCCGCGGGGCGCCACGGTGGCGAGCGCTCGGAGTCGCCGCACCGGGGTGAGGCGGTCGCGCCGGCCGGCGAGGGCGAGCACCGGCGCCGGGGTCGCACCGAGGTTGTCGGTGGCGTCCTCCCGCTCGGCGGCCGCCATCATGTCGGCGAGGACGAAGGGGTCGAGGCCGCCGACATGGCGGGAGAAGTCGTCCATGACCGCGCGCGGGGCCGCGCCGCTCACGCCGCCGAGCAGGCGCGCCGACCAGTAGGGCAGGGGGCTGTCCCACAGCGTGCGCCAGAGCACCGTCGTGGCCTCGGGCAGGAAGCCCGCCGGGCCGGCCAGGCCCGGCACGAGCCGCCCCGCCGGCAGCGGCCCCCCGACCGAGCCCAAGGGTTGGCCGGCAGCGCCGGCGACGGCGGCGAAGGCGCGGATGCGCGCGCCGAGGCGGGGCAGGGCCGTCGCGGCGACCTGGACGCCGAAGGAGTGGCCGACGAGGACGACCTCGTCGAGGCCGGCGGCGTCGAGCACGGCGAGGAGGTCGTCGGCGACGGTCTCGGGGCCGACGGCCTCGCGCCGCGCCGGCGCCCCGCTGCGCCCGTGGCCTCGGTAGTCCCACCGCAGGACGAGGCGGTCGCGCGACAGCGTCCCGACGAGGGGCCGCCAGTACTCGTCGCTGCAGGCAATGCCGTTGCAGAGCACCACCGCGGGCCGCGAGGCCGTGCCCCCGTCGAGGCGGAAGGCCAGTGCCGTGCCGTCAGCGGCCTCGGTCCGGGTCCACACGCCCCGGCCGGGCTTCGCGGACCCGCCACCGGTCCGCCGACGCGCCGGTGCGTCGACTGCTGGCGCTGGGGGTCCCTCGGCCATGCGGGGCAGTCTACGTCGGCCTCCGCGCGGGCTCGGCGCTCCGCAGCAGGAGCCCGGCGCGCGGCTTCGGGGCGATGCGGGTGGTCTTCGGCGGCAGGCGCTGGCCGTCGACGGCGAGGTCGAGGACCCGTTCGAGTGGCAGCGGCCGCACGAGGAGCAGCGCCGCGTCGTCCCGGGCGGCGACCTCGGCGGCCGCGCGCCGGAGGTCGGCGCGCGGGTGCACCGCCCCGGGTGACAGGGCGAGTGGGGGCAGGATCGCGTGCTCGAGCAGCGCGGCGTCGACGTCGCGCCAGGCCCAGCGCCGGGCGCCCGGGAGCCGTGCGACGAGGTCGGCGAGGTGGCGGGGTCGCAGCACCCACGCGGTGCCGTCTGGCGCGAGCAGGCCCATGACGCCCGCGGGCTCCGCAGCGACCCGCCGGGCGAGTGCGGCGGGACCCACGACCGCGCGCTCGAGGTGGAAGTGCTCCTCGAGCCCGGCGAGGCTCCGTCGGCCGAGCGGTCGCAGCAGGCGGTGCACCGGCTCGACGCGCACGCCGTCATGGGGATCGGCGAGGTAGACGAGCGCGCGCTCGAAGGGCGCCTCCGGCCCTGCGTCAGGGTGCGCCGCGCGCCGGGCGTCGCGGTGGGCGAGTGAGCGCGCCCAGCGGTGGTGCCCATCGGCGATGACCGCCCGTGCCTCGGCGAGCGTCGCGGTGAGCGCGGCCTGCTCGTCGGGGTCGCGGACCGCCCACACACGGTGGTCGGCGCCGTCGGCGTCGGTCATCGCCACGATCGGGGCGCTCGGCGGAGGGGCGGTGAGCCGCTCGGCGAGGGCCGATGGGGCGCCGACGAGCAGGGCGTGGATGGGGGTCAGCTCGACGGGCAGCTCGGCGAGCCGGCGGAGTCGGTCGGCGACCCGCGCGGTGTCGACGTCCTCGTGGGGCAGGATCCCGGCGGTGCCGTCGAGCGGGCCGAGGCGCACCGCGGCGAGCAGCCCCCGCTGCGCGGTCGGCACCCCGGCGACGAGCTCGTGGATCTCGTAGCGGTAGAGGGCGGGGGAGACGTCGTCGACGAGGGCGCCCTGGCGGCGCCAGCTGCGGTAGAGGTTCGCTGCGCGGCGGTGAGCGCCGTCGGGGGCGTGGAGCTCGAGGACGGTGTAGGGGCTCGCCTCGCGGTGGCCGGCGTAGGCCAACGGCTCGACGGCGTCGTAGGCGGGCGCGGAGGTCGCGCGCGCGTCACCGGCCACGTCAGGGTCGTAGCGCACCGCGCGGAACGGCGCGGCGTCGAGCATCGCTCCTCCTCGCCTCGGCAGTCGACGGGCGCACGCTACCGTGGCAGGCGCGCGCCGCCAGGAGCCTGCCATGCCCGAGACCGACGACGTCCTCGTCTACCACCTCTACCAGCAGGGGCGCGAGCGCCTCGAGGGTGGCGACCCGCGTGGGGCGGCGGAGGTCCTCGAGCTCGCTGTCGAGCGTGAGCCCGAGAAGGCCTCGCTGCACGAGACGCTCGCGCGGGCCTACTTCGCCACCGCGAGGATCGGCCCCGCCTTGGAGGCCTTCGGGCGTGCGCTCGACCTCGACCCCACCGATGCCTACGCCCACTTCTGCGTCGGGCGCTGCTACGAGCGCGAGGGCCGGGTCCACGAGGCGGTCAAGCACTACCGCCTCGCCTGCGCCCTGAGCCCCCGCGAGGTCTACCACGAGCGGCTCGCGCGGCTGCAGGCGAGCTGAGGGCTACCGGGTCGGCCGACGACGCCGTCGGCGTGCCCGCCGCGGGCGCCACAGCCCCACGAGGACGAGCCCGGCGAGAAAGCCGGCGACGTGGGCGAGGGTGGCGACCTGCCCGCCGGTGAGCGCGCCGACACGTAGCTGGACGAGCTCGGCGGCGAACCACACCCCGAGCACGAGCACCGTTGGCAGGCGGATGACGAGGAAGAAGAGCAGCGGCACGCTCACCGTGACCCAGCCGCGGGGGAAGAGCCGGAAGTAGGCCCCGAGCACCCCGGCGATCGCCCCGGAGGCGCCGACGAGCGGCCGCAGCCCACCGGGGTCGGCGGCGACGAAGACGAGGGTGGCGAGCACGCCGACGACGACGTAGAAGCTCGCGTAGCGCACACGGCCGAGCCGGTCCTCGAGCGCCCCGCCGAAGACGCCGAGGTAGAGCATGTTGAAGCCGAGATGGAGCCAGCCGCCGTGGAGGAACATCGCGGTGACCAGCGAGGCGACCACCGGCTTGTCCGGCACGGGCGCGAGCTCGCAGGCCGGGGGGCCGGCCGCCGCGGCCTGCTCGGCGTCGAGCGGGGCGAGCGCGGTCACCTCGGCGGGGATGACCGCCCATTCGAGGAAGAAGCGGGCCTGGGTGCAGGCATCGGCCCACCAGGGGGTGAGCAGCACGAAGACGGCGACGTTGGCGAGCAGCAGGGCGCGGTTGACCCAGGGGGTGCGCCGCGGCCGGTAGCCGTCGCCGAGGGGAATGACCATCGCCGCGCGAGGCTACCCGCGTCGGCGGGCGCACCCGCTATCCTCGCGGCGGTGACGGCGCGCCTGCCCGTCGGGCCCGCGGTGACTGGAGCCGGCGGTGGCGCGGCGCCGCGCACACCCCGACCCCCGACCTCGGAGGTGCACCCTTGGACGGCCCGCTGCAACGCCCCCTCGAGGGCCTCGTCGGCGTGACCTCGCTCACGCGTCGCGGGGCGGAGTCGATCGTGCGCGCCCTCGTCCAGCAGGGCGAGGTCGCCGCTGACCGTGCCGAGCGCGCCGTCGACGAGTTGCTCGTGCGCTCGGAGCGCAATCGCAGCGCGCTCGCCGAGCTCGTCCGTCGCGAGACCGAGCGCGTCGTCGCCCGTCTCGGCCTCGCCCGCCAGGAGGACGTCGACGTCCTCGCCGCGCGCGTCGCCCGCCTCGAGGCTGCGCACGAGCCCGCCGCGTCGGAGCCTGCCGTATCGGCGCCCGCCGAGCCCGAGTCCGTCGAGGGCGCGGGCGAGGAGGGGTCGTGAGCGACGCCCCGGATGAGCCCATCGGCCGTTTGCGGGCCCTCGAGGAGGCCCCGCTCGAGGAGCACCCCGACGTCCTCGAGGAGGTCGGCGACGCGATCGCCGCCGAGCTCGACGAGGTGGGTCGACTCGAGGGCGCATGAGGCCGCCGGCCGGCCTGCGGTGAGTACCCCCCGGCGACGGCTCGACGCCGCCCTCGTCGAGCGCGGTCTCGCCCGCAGCCGGGCTGAGGCGCGTGAGCACATTGCCGCGGGACGGGTCACCATCGACGGCGCGCCGGCGGGCAAGCCGGCGACGCTCGTGGCCCGCGGTGCCGACCTCGTCGTCGCTGCCACGGGTCCGCGGTGGGCCTCCCGCGGCGGGGAGAAGCTCGACGGCGGGCTCGACCGCCTCGGCGTCGACGTCGCAGGGCGCCACGCCCTCGACGTCGGCGCGGCCCACGGCGGCTTCACCGACGTGCTCCTCGCACGCGGCGCGGCCGCGGTGGTCGCCGTCGACGTCGGCTACGGCCAGCTCGACTGGCGGCTGGCCACCGATCCCCGCGTGACCGTCCTCGACCGCACGAACGCCCGGCACCTGCGGGCCGAGCAGTTGCCGTGGAGGCCCGACCTCGTCGTCGCCGACCTCTCCTTCATCTCGTTGACGCTCGTGCTCCCGGCGCTCGCGGCGCTCGCCTCCGCCGCGGTCGACGTCGTGCTGCTCTGCAAGCCGCAGTTCGAGGCCGGGCGGGACGCGGTCGGCCGCGACGGCGTGGTCCGTGACCCCAGCGAGTGGGAGCGGGCGATGCGCCGGGTCGTCGACGCCGCGCGCGGGGAGGGTCTCGACTTGCTCGGCGCGGTGCCCTCGCCGTTGCGGGGCCCCGCGGGCAACGTCGAGTTCGTCCTCCACCTCGCACGCGGCAGGTCCGGCCCCGCGCCCCCCGCGCCCGCCGAGCTCATCGCCGCCGCCGTCGAGGAGGTCGACGCCCCACGCTGAGGAGGCCACCGCGTCGCGTCGGGGACGCTCACCGGCGGCGGTGGCGAGGGCGCGCGTCGCCGGGTCCAGGGCACCGGTTCGCTCGGTAGGATCCCCCCCGTGGCATCGACACCCGAGGATCAGGCCGCGCCTCCGACCCGCCCGCTGCGGACCCAGCGGCGCCCGCGGGTCGTCGGCATCGTCGTCAACTCCGGACGCTCGGAGGCGCGTGAGCTCGCCGGGCGCGCCGTCGCGCGTCTCACCGACGAGGGGTTGCGCGTCCTCGGCTATGAGGGCGACCACTGGCCGCGCGGCAGCGTCGAGACGCGCTCGGCGGCGGAGTTCGCGAGCGAGCTCGACGTCGCCGTCGTCTTCGGCGGCGACGGGACCCTCCTGCGCGCTGCCTGGCTCGCGCGCGACCGCGGGGTGCCCCTCATCGGCATCAACCTCGGTCGGCTGGGCTTCCTGAGCGAGGCTGACGCCGCTGACGCCGACGCCGCGCTCACCCAGGTCTGCGAGGGCCGCTTCAGCGTCGAGGAGCGCATGACCCTCGAGGTCGTCGTGCGCGACGCCGACGGCGCCGAGGTCGACCGGGGCTGGGCGCTCAACGAGGCCTCGATCGAGCGTGTGAGCCCCCAGCGACTCGTCGTCTTCGAGGTCCGCGTGGGGCCGACGACCCTCGCCCACGTGCCCGCGGACGCCGTCATCTGCGCGACGCCGACCGGGTCGACGGCCTACGCCTTCAGCGCGCGCGGCCCGATCCTGTCCCCGGCGCTCGACGCGATCCTCCTCGTGCCCGTCGCGCCGCACTCCCTGTTCGACCGCACGCTCGTCGTCGGCGCCGCCGAGACGCTCGTCGTCGCTCCGCGCGACGGGGTCTCCGAGGTCGCCGTCGGGCTCGACGGGCGCGAGTCGCTGCCGATCCCCCACGACGGCTGGGTCGAGGTCGCCCGCGCCGAGCAGCCGGTGCGCATGGTGCGTCTCGGGAGCTTCGACTTCTACGCAAGGGTGCGGGACAAGTTCGGCCTGCGCTAGCCGCGCCTGCCTACACTCGACGCATGGACGAGCGCCCCCCGGTCGCCCTCGACGAGCTCCACATCCGCGACGTCGGCGTCATCGCCGACGTCACCGTCGAGCTCGACGGCGGGCTCAACGTCCTCACCGGGGAGACCGGTGCGGGCAAGACGATGGTCGTCGCCGCCCTCGAGCTGCTCCTCGGCGCCCGTGCCGACGCCGACCAGGTGCGCGCGGGCGCCGACCGCGCGCTCGTCGAGGGCCGACTGCGCCCCCCGCCCGAGGCCGCCGAGGGCTGGGTCGACCCCGGCGAGACCGAGCTCGTCGTGAGTCGCGAGATCGGCGGCGCGCGCAGCCGGGCCCGCCTCGGTGGGCGCCTCGCGCCCGCCTCGGCGCTCGCCGAGGTCCTCGGCGAGGTCGTCGAGGTCCACGGGCAGTCCGACGCGCAGCGGCTGTCGGCCCCCGGGGTCCAGCGTGAGCTCCTCGACCGCTCCGGCGGCGCGGCGCTCGCCGAGGCCAAGGACGCCTACGGCGAGGCCTACCGCCGGTGGCGCGCCGCCGACGCCGAACTGCGCGAGCTCACCGAGGGCGAGCGCGACCGCGCACGCGAGATCGATCGGCTGGCCTTCGAGCTCGGCGAGATCGACGCCATCGCTCCCGAGCCCGGCGAGGAGGAGGCCCTCGAGGCCGAGCTGGGGCGCCTCGAGCACGCCGAGGCCCTCGCGGAGGCGGCCCGGGGCGCAGCAGCGGCGCTCACCGAGGAAGGTGGCGGCCGCGACGCCCTCGGCGCCGCCGTGGCGACGCTGCGCGCGAGCGCCGGGGTCGACGCCGAGCTCGACGCGCTCGCCGGGCGCCTCGACGGCCTCGCCGCGGAGGTCCAGGACGCCGGATTCGAGCTCGCCGCCTACGCCGAGGGCATCGAGCACGACCCCGCGCGCCTCGAGGTGCTGCGCGAGCGACGCGCCGCCCTCGCCGGGCTGTGCCGCAAGTACGGTCCCGACGCCGCGGCGGTGGCGGCCTACGCCGAGGAGGCCCGCCGACGCCTCGACGCCCTCGAGGGTGGTGACGCCCGCAGCGCCGCGCTCGCCGGGGAGGTCGCGTCCCTCGCGGCCACCCGCGACGAGGCCGCCACGACGCTGCGCGCG
>SLNF01000033.1 GCA_007133145.1 Nitriliruptorales bacterium | reverse complement strand
CCTTCTGCTCGAGCTCGCGCAGCAGCGGGTGGTTGCGGTCCTGCAGGTCGAGCAGGCTCGTGGCCGTGAGGACGCCGAACACCGACTCGAGGAACGGCAGGCTGCCGTTGACGATGATCGCGCCGCCGATCCCGCCGAGCAGCCCCGCTGTGGCGGCGATGGGCCATGGCCCCTCGAAGACCGCGGCGAGGCCCGCGGCGAGCGCGACGTACAGCAGCGTCGAGCGCAACGCGGCCTTGCGCAGGTCCCCCCGGGCGGACAGCCGGCTCACGAGAGGCACGCTCGCCACCGCCGAGAGGGCCGTGAAGACGATGACGCCCGGCTCGCCCGGGACGATGAAGGCCACGACCGCGGTCATCGGCAGCGCCGACAGCACCCCGACCGGCGGGTCGAAGAGGATCGTCGCGAGCATCGCCACCGCGCCGGCGGGCACGAGGTAGAGCCAGCCTCCGGTCGGTTCGGGCGCGAGGACCGCGATCGCCTCGACGATGCCGGTGAACGCGGTGAGGAGGACCGCGAGGAGCAGGACCTTGCGCGCCGAGGCCCACACCCGCTGGCGGTAGGAGCGCAGGTAGAAGCCGACGGCGAGGGTGGCGGCACCGGCGAGGCCGAGGGCACGGAGCATCCACTGCCACGGCTCGGCGCCCTCGAGACCGCGGGCACGCAGCGCCTCCATCTGGATCTCGTCGACGACCTCGCCCGCAGTGACGATCGGGGTGCCCCCGACGAAGGTGCGGACGACCTCCCCGACCTCGTCGGCGGCCGCCTCGCGTCGCTCGGCGGTGGCCTGCTCGTCGACGATGACCGTCGGGCGGGCCGCATCTCGGATCAGCGGCTCGACGACCTCCTCGGCGATCCGCGGAGGCAGGGCGCGCACGACGACCTCGCCCCGCAACTGGGCGTCGACGGCCTCGTCGGTCTCGCCCTCGCGGATCTCCTGGCGGGCGACCTGCTGGGCGATCTCGATGGTGTCGTCGCGTACGGCCTCGAGCTCGCCGTCGTCGAGGGCGACGAGCAGGTCGACGCCCTCCTCGTCGAGCGAGTCGAGGCGGTCGGCGAGCGCCTCGCGCTGCTCCTCGGGACTCGGCTCGTCGTCGCCCTCGGCCGCGCGCGCGTCGCGCACCCGGGCGAAGGCGTCGCGCATCTCCTGGACCATCTCGCGCCGGGCCTCGTCGTCGTCGACGAGGACGTCGTCGACGGCGTCGGCGGCGGCCCGCCGCTCCCGCTCGGTCGCCTCGGGGTCAGGGATGCGGATGAGGTCGGGGCTGATGACCGTCCTCGGTGCGGGCTCGCCCTCGCGGATCGGGGTGTCCTGCAGGAATGCCGCGACGCTGAGGATCCCGGGCACGACGAGCAGGACGAGCACGAGCGCCGCGAGGCGCTGGGCTCGCTCCGAGCCGCTGAGAGGGGCCAAGACGTGGCACTCCGGTTCGCGATGCGGGGGCGGCGCAGCGGGCGCGCTGGCACCACCCCGACGGTACACCGCGGCGCGCCGTGGCGCGCCGCGCAGGCTCTGCCCGCTACGTCCCCATCCCGGTCATCCACGCCCGGGCGGTGAGGCCGAAGAGCACGAGCCCGGCCACGGCGAAGGCGGAGTGGGGGTTGATCCGGCCGGTGCCGCTGAACCGGTGGGCGACGACGAGGACGACGACGGGGAAGACGAAGCCGTAGAGCACATGGAAGACGTTGTCGAACCAGTCCTGGCCTGCCGGGAGGCGGCCGAGCGCGAGCAGGACCGTGCCCACGAGCAGTTGCAGCGCGAGACCGACCTGGGCGAGGGTGACCACCCGCCAGAACGTCGGGGTCTCCTCGTAGGGCAGGAAGCGCAGGGCCAGGCCCCAGCCGGCCACGATGGCCCAGATCCCGACGATGCCGTAGCCGACCCAGGAGTGCAGGAGCGTCAGCGTCATGGGGCAACGGTAGCGCCGGGGCGGGCGCTAGGCTCACCGGTGATGCTCACGCTCACCGGCGTCGGCGCGTCGTTCGGCCTCGACGTGCTCTTCCGCGACGTCTCCCTGCAGATCACGCCCGGCCGGCGGATCGGCCTCGTCGGTCCCAACGGGGCCGGCAAGACGACGCTGCTCAAGATCCTCTTGGGCGAGCGCGGCCCCGACGTGGGGGAGGTCACCCGCGGCAAGGGTGTGGAGGTCGGGCACCTGCGCCAGGACGTCGCCGAGACACGGGGACGCAGCGCGCTCGGGGAGGTCATCGCCGCGGCCGACGACGTCACCGCCCTCGCGGAGCGGCTCGCCGAGCTCGAGGCGGCGGCGGGCGAGCGGGGCGACGACCCCGAGCTGCTCGAGGAGTACGGCCGCGTCCTCGAGCGCTTCGAGGCCCTCGACGGGTACACCCTCGAGGCGCGCGCCCGCAAGACCCTCGCCGGGCTTGGCTTCGGGGAGGAGGACATGGGTCGTGACGTCGCGACCTTCAGCGGCGGGTGGATGATGCGCATCGCCCTGGCCCGCCTCCTCCTGCGTGCACCCGACGTCCTCCTGCTCGACGAGCCCACCAACCACCTCGACCTCGACAGCATCGCCTGGTTCGAGGGGGTCCTCGCCGAGTACGCCGGCGCGGTCGTCATCGTCAGCCACGACCGCGACTTCCTCGACGCCACCTGCAACCGCATCGCCGAGCTCGACGGCGGCACGCTCTCCGAGTACGCCGGCACCTACACCGACTACGTCGCCCAGCGGGAGCAACGGCGAGCACAGCAGGCCGCCGCCGCGGCCAACCAGGAGCGCTGGATCGCCCAGCAGGAGCGCTTCATCGAGCGCTTCCGGGCGAAGAACACGAAGGCGACGCAGGTGCAGTCCCGCGTGAAGATGCTCGAGCGCACCGAGCGCATCAGCGCTCCCGAAGGCCGACGCAAGACCATGCGCTTCCGCTTCCCCGAGCCCCCGCGCGCCGGGCGCGACGTCGTGGCCCTCGAGGGGGTGCGCAAGGGCTTCGGGGGCCATCTCGTCTACGACGGGCTCGACCTCGTCGTCGAGCGCGGGCAGAAGGCCGTCCTCGTCGGACCCAACGGCGCGGGCAAGTCGACGCTGCTGCGGCTCCTCGCCGGCGTGCTCGACCCCGACGCCGGCACCCGCCGCTACGGTCACAACGTCGAGGTCGCCTACTACGCCCAGCACGCCCTCGACCGGCTCGACGCCGAGCGCACCGCAGTCGAGGAGATCGCCGCCCGGGTCGACACCTCCCGTGTCAACCCGCGCAGCATCCTCGGCGCCTTCCGCTTCCCCGGCGAGGAGGCCGACAAGCGCGTCGAGGTGCTCTCCGGCGGGGAGCGCGCCCGCCTCGCCCTCGCCACCCTCATGGCCGACCCCGCCAACCTGCTCTGCATGGACGAGCCGACGAACCACCTCGACGTCGCCAGCCGCGACGTCGTCGAGGAGGCCCTCGCGGCCTACCCCGGGACCGTCGTGCTCATCACCCACGACCGCCACCTCATCCGCGCGGTGGCCGACACCGTCATCGCCGTCGGTGACGGGGGCGCGACGCTGCACCCCACCGGCTACGAGGACTATCTCGCCCGCCACGCCGCCGAGGCCACACGCACCGACTCGGGACTCGCCGCCGGGCACGCCACCGGCACGCCCCCGTCCGCGCCGCGTCGCTCGAAGGCCGACGCCGCGGCCCGCCGCCGCGCCGAGGCCGACGAGCGCCAGCGCCGTTACGTCGCGACGAAGGACCTGCGGGCCGAGCTCGCCCAGGTCGAGACCGAGCTCGAGGCCGCCGAGGAGGAGGAGCGCCGCCTCGAAGCCGCCCTCGCCGACCCTGAGGCCTACGAGGACGCGGGGCGGGTCCGGGAGCTCGTGAGCGCCCACGGCCTCGCCGAGGAGCGCGTCGCGCGCCTCACCGAGCGCTGGGAGGGCCTCGTCGACGCCGTCGACGAGGCGGAGGCCGCCGTCGCGCGCGGTCGCGCCTGAGTCGCGGCATGCTGGCCGCCATGGGCAGGACGAGGCCGCGGGCGATGCCCGCATGATGGGCTCCCCCATGGGTTCGCCGCGCCTCGGTGGGGGCAGCGGCATGATGCCCGGCACCGGCCGGGTGCGGCAGGGCCTCGAGGTCGGCAAGGGCACGCGCCTGCCCAAGGGACTCGTCGGTCGGGTCTGGCGGGAGTTCGCCCGGCCCTACCGCGGACGGCTCGCCCTCCTCGTCGTCGCCATCGCCGGGGCGAGCACGCTCACGGTCCTGCCGGCCCGGGTCATCGGCGAGATCGTCGACGTCCTCGAGGGCGCGGGTGGACGCGCCGGCGCTGCCCGTGAGGCCTTCGCCGCGCAGGCCACCGGCCGACTCGATCTCCTCGTCGGCCTGCTCGTCCTCATCGCGCTCGGCGCGGCGGGCTTCAGCCTCTGGCAGCGCTACCTCTCGGCGTCGATCGGTGAGCACCTCATCTACGACCTCCGGCGCGCGACGTTCGACCACGTCCAGCGCCTGCCGATGGCGTTCTTCACCCGCACCCAGACCGGCGCGCTCATCAGCCGGCTCAACAACGACGTCATCGGCGCGCAGAGGGCGCTGACCGGCACCTTCGGCACGCTCGTCGCCAACGTCGTGCAGACCGTCGTCGCCGTCGCGCTCATGCTGCGCATCAGCCCCCTGCTGACCGCGCTCGTGCTCGGCGTGCTGCCGGTCTTCGTCGTCGTCGCCCGCCTCGTCGGGCGGCGCCTCCAGGAGCTCACCCGTGAGTCGATGGCGCTCAACGCCGAGATGAACACGCAAATGACCGAGCGCCTCAACGTCGCGGGCGCCTTGCTCGTCAAGCTCTTCGGCAAGCCCGACCGCGAGTCGGAGGTCTTCGCCGAGGATGCGCGCGACGTCGCCGACATCGGCGTGCGCACCGCAGTGGTCGGCCGGCTCTTCTTCGTCACCCTCACCCTGCTCGGTGCCCTCGGCACCGCGCTCGCCTACTGGGTCGGCGGACGCGGCGTCCTCGACGGCACCTTCACCGCCGGGCAGGTCGTCGAGTTCGGGATCCTCGTCACCCAGGCCTACGGTCCGCTCGCGGCGCTGTCGAACGCCCCCGTCGAGATCCTCACCGCCCTCGTCTCCTTCGACCGGGTCTTCGAGGTCCTCGACCTGCGCCGGCCGATCGACGACGCCGACGACGCCCGACCGCTCGACGCCGACGGCCCGGTGGCCGGGCGGGTGGAGTTCGACGGGGTGAGCTTCCGCTACCCCTCGGCGGCGGACTCCTCGCTGGCCTCCCTCGAGCGCGGCTTCGCAGACGTCCTCGACGCCACCCCCGGGCCGCAGGTGCTCTCCGGCATCAGCTTCGTCGCCGACCCGGGCCAGCGGATCGCCCTCGTCGGCCCCTCGGGCGCTGGCAAGACGACGATCTGCCACCTCGTGCCGCGGCTCTACGACGTCGAGGAGGGTGCGGTGCGCATCGACGGGCGCGACGTGCGCGAGGTCACCCTCGGCTCGCTCGCCGACGCCGTCGGGGTCGTCACCCAGGACGCCCATCTCTTCCACGACACCGTGCGGGAGAACCTCCGCTACGCCCGCGAGGACGCGAGCGACGATGAGATCGAGCAGGCCTGTCGTGCCGCGCAGATCCACGAGGTCATCGCCGCGCTGCCGGAGGGCTACGACACCCTCGTCGGCGAGCGGGGCTATCGCATGTCCGGCGGCGAGAAGCAGCGGATCGCCCTCGCCCGTGTCCTGCTGAAGGACCCCGCGATCATCGTCCTCGACGAGGCGACCGCCCATCTCGACAGCGAGTCGGAGGCCGCGGTGCAGGCCGCGCTCGAGACCGCGCTCCGAGGGCGGACCTCGCTCATCATCGCCCACCGGCTGTCCACCGTCGTCGACGCCGACGAGATCCTCGTCATCGACGGCGGCTCGATCGTGCAGCGCGGGACCCACCGCGACCTCCTCGCCGCCGGTGGACCCTACGCTGAGCTCTTCCGCACCCAGTTCGCCGAGGCCTGAGTCCCGAGGAGGCCCGCCATGTCCCCGTCCGCGACGACCCCCGAACGCGACGCGTGTGGCATCGGCTTCGTCGCCCACGCCGGCGGGCAGGCGGGCCGCGGGATCGTCGACGCGGCACTCGAGGGGCTGCGCGGGGTGCGCCACCGTGGTGCGGTCGCCGCCGACGAGCGCTCCGGTGACGGGGCGGGACTGCTCCTGCCGTTGCCACGACGCTTCCTCGCCGACGAGGCCGCCGCAGCGGGGGCGCCGGTGGCCCCCGAGCGCCTCGGGGCGGTCATGGCCTTCCTCGCCCGCGACGACGCCTCCCGCGCCGCGGCGCGACGGGAGGTGGAGGCGGCCCTGGCCGCCCACGACCTGCGCCTGCTCGCCTGGCGTGAAGTGCCCGTCGAGCCAGCCGCGCTCGGTGACCTCGCGCAGCGCACACGGCCGGCGATCGACCAGGCCCTCTACACCTGGGACGACCCGGCCGGGGGCGGCGCCTCCGGCGACGCGGTCGAACGACGCGGCTATCTCGCGCGACGCCAGGCCCGCGCGGCTTGCGACGCCGCGGGGCTGCGCGCCTACTTCGCCTCGTGGAGCGCGCGCACGATCACCTACAAGGCCTTGTCGGCGGCCGACCAGTTGCCGGCGTTCTACCCCGACTTGCTCGACGCGCGCCTCGAGGCGTGGTTCGGCATCTTCCACCAGCGCTACGCGACGAACACCCTGCCGACGTGGGAGCGTGCCCAGCCGTTCCGCCACCTCTGCCACAACGGCGAGATCAATACGATCCAGGGCAACGAGAACCTCATGCGGGCGCGCGCCGGGCGCCTCGGCGCCGACTGGCCCGAGCTCGGTGTGGCCGGCGAGGCCCTCCTCGAACCGCTCATCGAGGCGGGCGTGTCGGACTCCGCCAAGCTCGACAATGTCGTCGAGGTGCTGCTGCGCGGCGGACGCGGGCTCGCGCATGTGATGGCGATGCTCGTCCCGCAGGTCTGGGAGGGCCGACGCGACCTGCCCGCGGAGGTCCGTGACTTCCTCCGCTACCACGCCGCGCTCGTCGAGCCCTGGGACGGCCCCGCCGGCCTCGTCTCCACCGATGGGCAGCGCGTCGTGGCGAGCCTCGACCGCAACGGGCTGCGCCCCCTGCGCTACGCGGTCTGCGCCGACGGGCTCGTCGTCGCCTCGAGCGAGGTCGGCGCGGTCCGCACGGCCGGGCACGGCACCGTGCGCCGCTCGCGTCTCGGCCCCGGGGAGATGCTCCTCGTCGACCCGGCCGCCGGAGGCGTCCTCGACGACCACACCGTGAAGCGGCGCCTCGGCGCCCGCCGACCCTACGGGCGCTGGCTCGCCGCGCACCAGCGCCGCATCGAGCGTGGTCAACCCGTCGGCGCCGAGCCTGACGCCGACCTCACCGCCCGGCAGATCTGCGCCGGCTTCAGCAAGGAGGAGCAGACGGCGATCCTGCGGCCGCTCGCCAACGACGGCAAGGAGCCCGTCTCCTCGATGGGCGACGACACCCCGCTCGCCGCGCTCTCGCGGCTGCGTCGGCCGGTCCACCACTACCTCAAGCAACGCTTCGCGCAGGTCACCAACCCCCCGATCGACCACCTGCGCGAGTGGCAGGTCATGAGCCTGCGCACCCAGCTCGGACCTCGCTCGCCGTTGCTGCGGGAGGACCCCAAGGCCGTGCGGCTCCTCGAGCTCGACGGCTTCCTGCTCTATCCCCACGGCCTGCAGCAGCTCATCGTCGACCCGCCGATCCCCTTCGGCGCAGCCGGGCTCGATGCGACGTTCCCCGTCGAGGCGGGCCCCGGGGGGCTCGCCACCCGCCTCGCCGAGCTCGGCGACGAGGCCCTCGACGCCGTCGCCGACGGCGCGGCCCTCCTCGTGGTCTCCGACCGTGGTCTCGGCGCCGAGCGCGCGCCGCTGCCGGCCCTGCTCGCCGTCGGAGCCGTCCACCACCGCCTCGTCGCGGAGGGGCGACGCACGGAGGTGAGTCTCATCTGCGAGACCGACGACGCGCGGGAGACCCACACCTTCGCACTGCTGCTCGGCTACGGCGCCGACGCGATCTGCCCGCGCCTCGCTCTCGAGACCATCGCCGACCTCGCCGACCGCGGTCGCCTCGGCCGCGACGCCGGCTCGGCAGGCACCGCACAGGCGGCGTTCTGCGACGCCATCGCCGACGGGGTCCTCAAGATCATGTCGAAGATGGGCATCTCCACGCTCGACAGCTACCGCGGCTCGCAGGTCTTCGAGGCGATCGGCCTCGGTGAGGACGTCATCACCGCCTGCCTCGCCGGCACACCCTCCGAGCTCGGAGGCCTCGGCCTCGACGACCTCGGCGCCGACGTCCTCGCGCGTCACGCCCTGGCCTTCGGACCGTCGCCGACGCTGTCGAGTCCAGGGCTCTACAAGTTCCGCCAGGGCGGGGAGCACCACACGAACAACCCCGCGACGATCGACGCCCTGCACGCCACGGTCGGTCTCGAGGGCGACCTCGCGCCCCTCGGCGAGGCCCGCGGTGGGCCGCGTGGCGCTGACGGCCTCACCGGACGCGGGCGGGGCACCGACCTCACCGCCGCCCGTCTTCTCGCCGAGGCGACCGCCGAGGGCCGCTTCGAGCGCTACCTCGCCTTCGCCGATCTCGTCAACGGCCGTCCCCCGAGCGCCCCGCGCGACCTCCTCGCGCCGGTGGTCGGCGGGGAGCCGGTGCCCCTCGGGGAGGTCGAGCCGGCGACGTCGATCGCCCAGCGCTTCTTCACCGGGGCGATGTCGCTCGGCGCGCTCTCACCGGAGGCCCACGAGGACCTCGCGATCGCGATGAACCTCGTCGGGGGGATCT
>SLNF01000174.1 GCA_007133145.1 Nitriliruptorales bacterium | reverse complement strand
TCTGCGGGGGGCCCGGCGCCGGCGCCCGACGCTGCTCGCCGGGGCCCGCGGGCTCGGCTCGCTGCTCGCCGAGGTCGGCGCGAGCCTCACCGACCTCCGCGTGGCCCTCGTCGATGGGCCGGTCGACCGCGACGAGGCCGCCCGCCTGCACGAGGCCTCCGGCGCGCGGCTGCGGGGTGTCCTCGACGGCCCCGCGGGTCCGGTGGCCGCCCACCCCGTCTACGGTGAGGCGCGCCTGGGCTCCCGGGGGCACGCCCTCACCGACGTCACCCTCGCCGCCCTCGCCGCCGACGGCACCCCCTGCCCCGCCGGCACGCCCGGTCGCCTCGCTGCCCGCGGGCCGTCGGTGCCGGGCAGGGGATGGTGGCCGCTCGGCCTCCCGGGCCACGTCGACGCCGACGGCTACGCCTGGTCCGCCGCGGAGGACCGCGAGGGCTCCGGTCCCGGGGGCCCGCCCGTCGTTAGCATGGGGCCATGACCGCGCGGATCTTCCTCGTCGACAACTACGACAGCTTCACCTACAACCTCGCGCAGGAGCTCGGCGAGCTCGGGGCCGAGGTGACCGTGGAGCGGCACGACGCCTTCACCCTCGATGAGCTCGACACCTGGCGGCCCGACGGCATCGTCATCTCCCCGGGCCCCGGCACCCCGGACGACGCGGGGCTGTCCTGCGCGGTCATCGAGGCCTTCGCCGGGGACGTGCCGATCCTCGGGGTCTGCCTCGGGCATCAGTGCATCGGCCAGGTCTACGGCGGCGAGGTCGTGCGGGCACCCGAGCTCTACCACGGCAAGACCTCCCCGATCGCCCACGACGGGGTGGGCGTCTTCGCCGGTCTGCCGCGCCCCTTCGAGGCCACCCGCTACCACTCCCTCGTCGTCGCGCCCGAGACCGTGCCCGCCGTGCTCGAGGTCACCGCGACGACGTCCGCCGAGGACGGTGGTGAGCTCATCATGGGCCTCCGGCACCGCGAGCACGCCGTCGAGGGGGTGCAGTTCCACCCCGAGTCGATCCTCACCTCCACCGGCATGGACCTCCTCGGCAACTTCCTGCGCTCGCTGCCCGTGCCGGCGGCCTCACCGTCGTGAGCGCCGCCGAGGCGGACCCGCGGGTCCACGACGCCGTCATCGTCGGGGCCGGCCTCGCGGGGCTCGTCGCCGCGACGGCGCTGGCCGCCGACGGCGCCGACGTCGTCCTCCTCGACAAGGGTCCCGGCGCCGGCGGTCGGCTCGCGACCCGCCGCGTCGAGGGTGCGACGTTCGACCACGGCGCGCAGTTCTTCACCGTGCGCTCCGAGGACTTCGCCCACCTCGTCGAGGGCTGGCGCGACGCCGGCGTCGCGCTGCGCGCCTGGTCCCACGGCCTGCCGCGCGCGCCCTCGGCGGTGGCCGGCCCGGAGGCCGTCGAGATCCCCGCCGACGGGCATCCGCGCTACGTCGTCGAGGAGGGCATGAACGCCCTCGCGCGTCACCTCGCCGAGGGTCTCGACGTCCGCGAGCGCCGGCGGGTCTCCCGCGCCGACGCCGTCGACGGCCGCTGGCGCCTCAGCGTCGAGGGCATGCGCGCCCGCGAGGTCGTCGAGGGCCGCCGGCTGCTGCTCACCCCCCCGGTGCCGCAGTCGCTGGCGCTGCTCCCACCCGACGCGCCGCGCGCCGAGGAGCTCACCGAGCTCGCCTACGCACCCTGCGTCGCGCTGCTCGCCGTCCTCAGCGCCCCGCCGCTGCTGCCGTGGCCCGGCGGGGTGCAGGTCACCGACGGGCCGATCGGCTGGCTCGCCGACAACCAGCGCAAGGGCGTCTCGGTGCGACCCGCCCTCACCGCGCACGCCACCGACGCCGAGAGCGCGGTGCTCGCCGACCTTGACGACGCCACCGCGGCGGCGCGCCTGGGCTCCCACGTCGCCCCGTGGCTCGGCGACGGGCGGCCGGTCGCCGTGCAGGTCAAGCGCTGGCGCTACGCGCGGCCGCTCTCCCCTCATCCCGAGCGCGCCGTGGCCACCGACGTCGACGGCGCACGGCTCGTCTTCGCGGGCGACGCCTTCGGGGAGGCCCGGGTCGAGGGCGCGGCCCGCTCCGGCCTCGCCGCCGCGCAGCGCCTCGTCTGACCCGCCGCAGGCCCGGCCGCACGTCTCCGCGGCCGCCCCGCGGCTCAGTCCCCGCCGTTCTCGGGCTCCGGCTCGGGTTCGGGCTCGGGCTCGGGTTCGGGCTCCGGCTCGGGTTCGGGCTCGGGCTCCGGGGGCGGTGGCGCGCCCTCGCTCACGACGATGCGGACGGTCGCGCCGCGGTCGACGGTGGCGTTGGGCTGGGGCTCCTGTCGGATGACGCGGCCCTCGGAGATCGTCGTGGACTCCTCGCGGTCGACACGCACGCTCACGCAGGGCTGGGGCTCGCAAGCCGCCTCGAGACGCTCGATCGCCGTCTGCTCGGGCTGGTTGACGACGTCGAGCATCGTGAAGGTGTCGGGGCCCTCGCTCACGACGATCGTCACGGTGGCCCCCCGCTGCTCCTCGCTGCCGGGGTCGGGGTCCTGGGAGATGACCCGACCCTGGGGGACGGTGTCGGAGGCCTCGGTCTCGACCTCGACCTCGAAGCACGGCCTGGGGTCGCAGGCCCCGGCAAGGGCGTCGGTGGCCTCGCCCTCGGTGCGGTTGAGGACGTTGGGCACGGCGACGGTCTCCGGCCCGCTCGAGACCACGAGGGCCACCTCGGTGCCCTCCTCGACCTCCTCGCCGGCGGGAGGGTCGCTGCGGATGACGAGACCCTCGTCGAGGTCGTCGGAGGGCTCGGTCTCCTGGACGCCGATGCCGAGCCCGAGCTCGACAAGGGCGCGTTGGGCCTCGTCGACGTCGAGGCCCTCGAGGTCGGGAATCTCGACGAGGTCGGGTCCCTCGGAGAGCACGAGCAGGACCTCGCTGCCCTCCTCGGCGAGCTCGCCGGCGGCGGGCTCGGAGCGCACGACCTCGTTCTCGGCCACCCCGTCGGCGGGCTCGCGCTCCTCGGCGATGACCGGCACGAAGCCGTCGTCGCGGAGGACCTCCTGGGCCTCGCCGACCTCGAGGCCGGTGACGTCGGGCACGGGCACCTCGACGGCGTCACCGCCGAGGACGGCGGCGAGCAGCACGCCCGCGAGGACGAACAGCGCGAGGACGACGATCGCGAGCAGGACGATGCCGAGCCCGCGACGGGTGCGTGGCTCGGGCTCGGGCTCCGGCTCGAGCGCCTCGGTGTGCAGCGCCTCGGTCCTCGCCGCCCAGGCCCCCGCGGCCGGCGCCGCCACCGGCATGCCGGAGAGCACCCGCTGGAGGTCGGCGTTGAGCTCCCGCGCGGTCTGGTAGCGCTCGGCGGGGTCCTTGGCCATGGCCTTGAGCACGACGTCGTCGAGCTCGGGCGCGAGGGAGGGCTCGACCGCACTCGGGGGCACCGGCAGCTCGGAGACGTGCTTGTAGGCGAGCGTGACCGGGGTGTCGCCGGTGAACGGCGTCTGCCCGGTGAGCGTCTCGTAGAGCACGCAGCCCAGGGCGTAGACGTCGGTGCGCCGGTCGACCTCCTCGCCGCGCGCCTGCTCGGGCGCGACGTAGGCGGCGGTGCCGAAGACCGTCGCGGTCTGGGTGACGTGCTCGCCGCCGATGGCCCGGGCGATGCCGAAGTCGGCGACCTTCACCTGCCCCTCGTCGCCGAGGAGGATGTTGCCGGGCTTCATGTCGCGGTGGACGAGGCCGCGCTCGTGGGCGTAGTGCAGCCCGAGCGCGGCGTCGCCGATGACCTCGAGGGCGCGGTCGACGGTGAGCCGCTCGTGGGTGAGGGTGTCGGCGAGGCTCCGGCCGCGGACGTACTCCATGACGATGAACGGCCGCCCGGCCTGCTCACCGGCGTCGTAGACGGCGACGATGTTGGGGTGGCTGAGCCCCGCGACCGACTGCGCCTCCCGGCGGAAGCGGGCGAGGAAGGTCGCGTCGTCTGCGTAGCGCGCGTGGAGGATCTTGACGGCGACCTCGCGGTCGAGCTGGTCGTCGTAGGCGAGGACGACGTCGGCCATGCCCCCCTGGCCGAGCAGACCCCGTAGCTCGTAGCGTCCACCGAGGCGGGTGCGCGTGCCGGCGCTCCCCCGCGGCGGGCCCAGGGGCTCCTCGCGCCGGCCGCCACCAGGGTCCGTGTCGGCGTAGGCCGCGTCGTCGGCGCGGCGGCCCTGCCCGTCCGCGCCGCCGATCGGCCGTGTCTCGTCCATCCCTCAGTCCTGCTCGTTGCCGGCGAGCGCCGCCTCGATCACCGCGCGGGCCTTCGGCGCGGCCACGCTGCCTCCGGTGTCACCGGCGCCAGTGTCGGTGATGACGACGGCGACGGCCACCTCGGGCAGCTCCGCCGGCGCGAAGCCGGTGAACCACACCGTAGGGGGCTCGCCCTCCCCGCGCTGCGCCGTGCCGGTCTTGCCCCCGACACGCACGCCGCCGATCGCGGCGCCGGTGCCCGTCCCGTCCTCGACGGCCTCGACCATCATGTCGCGCAGCGCCGCGGCGGTGCCCGCGCTGACCGCCTGCGCGCTGCCGGCGAAGCGCAGCGGCTCGGGGTCGAAGCGGGTGAGCACCCGACCGCTGACGTCCTCGACGTGGCGCACGATCCGCGGCTCGACGAGCTCGCCGTCGTTGGCGATCGCCGCGCTCATCATCGCGACCTGCAGCGGGGTGGTGCGCACGTCGCGCTGACCGATCGCCGACTGCGCGGTCGAGGGCTCGTCGAGGTCGTCGGGGATCGCGCTCTCGGCGATCCGGTCCATCTGGAGGTCCCACTCGGCGTTGAGCCCGAAGCGCTCGGCTTGGCGCACGAGCCGGTCGGTGCCGAGGTCGAGGCCGATCTGGCCGAAGGTGGTGTTGCAGCTCACCGCCATCGCGCGAGAGAGCGTGATCGAGCTGCCGTCGGCGCAGACCCCGGAGCCGAAGTTGCGGATCGTCGCCTCGGTGAGCGGCAGCTCGAGCGCCGGTGGGTCGGGGTAGACGGTGTCGGGGCGCACCCCGCTCTCGAGGGCCGCGGCGCCGCTCACGAGCTTGAACGTCGAACCGGGGGGATAGGTCTCGCGCAGCGCGCGGTTGAGCCGCGGGTCGACGTCGCGGTCGGAGAGCGCGCTCCAGGCCTCCCGCACCTCGCTGCCGTCGTGGCTCGCGAGCGGGTTGGGGTCGTAGGTCGGTGCGGAGGCCAGCGCGAGGATCTCCCCGGTGGCGGGGGCCACGGCGACGATCGCGCCGACCCGTCCGTCGAGCGCGTCGACGGCGGCGCGCTGCACGCGGGGGTCGATGGTCAGCTGCAGCGTGTCGCCGGCCCGCTGGCGGCCGGCGAGCAGGTCGGCGATGTTGCGGGCGAAGGCCTCGGGGGCCGAGCCGATGAGGAAGTCGTTGAAGGAGGACTCGAGCTCGCTGCGCCCGTAGACGAACGAGTGGAAGCCGGTGACGTGCGCGTACGTCGGGCCTTCGGGGTACTCCCGGAGATAGTCGAGCCGCCCGCCGGTCGACGTCGAGCCGGCGATCTCCACCGACGCCCCGCCCTGCCCGGCGATCATCGCCCCGCGGGGGGTCTCGTACTCGGCGAGCAGCCCGCGGGCGTTGCGCTGGTCGGTGCGCAGCTCCTCGGCCTGGAGCACGGCGATGACGTTGAGGTTGACGAAGAGCAGCGCGAAGAGCGCGACGACGCCGAGGGTGATGCGACGGATCTGCTTGCGCATCAGCCCTCACCGGCCTGCGGCGACGCGGCCGTGCTGCTGCGGCCCGCCGCCGGTTGCGCGGTCGCCTCGTCGTCGGCGGTGGTGTCGGCGGCCATCTCCTGCGACGCGGCCCGGCGTCGACGTCTGCGCGGCCGCCCCGGTGCGCTGATGCGCGCGAGCAACGCGACGATCACGAAGTTCGCGAGCAGCGACGACCCGCCGTAGGAGACGAACGGCAGGGTGATCCCGGTGAGCGGGATGAGGCGGGTCACCCCGCCGACGATGACGAAGACCTGCAGGGCGAGGATCGAGGTGAGCCCCGCGGCGAGCAGGGACCCGAAGTCGTCGCGGGCCTGCAGCGCGACGCGGAAGCCCCGGCCGATGAGGACGACGAAGCACAGGAGGATCGCCGTCGTGCCGAGCAGCCCGGTCTCCTCGGCGAAGGCCGAGAAGATGAAGTCGGTGCGCACGAACGGCACGAAGTCGGGCTGGCCCTGCCCGAGGCCGACCCCGGTGATCCCCCCGGTGCCGATCGCGAAGAGCGACTGCGCGAGCTGGAAGCCATCGCTGTCGTAGCGCGACCACACGTCGAGCCAGATCGCGACCCGGCTCTGCACGTGCCCGAAGCTCTGGTAGGCGAAGACCGCGCCGGCGCCGGCGAGCAGCAGCCCGATGACGGGGTAGGCGAGCCGCCCGGTCGCGATGTAGAGCATGACGATGAAGACGCCGAAGAGCAGGAGCGTCGGGCCGAGGTCGTTCTGCAGGCCGAGCACGGCGAGGCCGACGACCCAGATCCCGAGCAGCGGCCCGAACGCCCGCAGCGGCGGGAGCATGAGCGGCCCGAGGCGGGTCGTGGCCACCGAGAGGAGGTCGCGCTTCTCCGAGAGGTAGCTCGCGAAGAAGATCACGAAGCCGAGCTTGGCCGCCTCGACGGGCTGGAACGACAGCCCCCCGATCGACAGCCAGATCCGCGCGCCGTTGACCTCGCGGCCGATGACCGGCAGCAGGGGGGTGAGCAGGAGCAGCAGCGAGCCGATGCCGATGAGGTAGCGGTAGCTGTCGAGGCTCGCGTGGTCCCGCAGGAAGTAGAGCGTCGCGAGGAAGGCGAGGACCGCCACCGCCGCCCAGGTGACCTGGTTCGCCGCGAAGTTCGCCTGCTCGCCGCCGGCGAAGTCGATGCGGCGCACCATGACGAGGCCGAGGCCGGTGAGCAGCACCGCCACGGGCAGCAGCAGCGGGTCGGCGCCGGGCGCGAGGCGGCGCAGGCCGATGTGGGCGGCCAGCGCGGTGACGAGGAACGCCGCCCCGTAGGTGAGCACCGCCTCGGGGATCTCCGGCGCCTGGGACAGCTCGACGAGCGCGGCGGCGACGAGGACGGCGAGCAGGGCGATGACGAGCAGCCCGAGCTCGGTCGTCGCGCGCCGTCGCGTGGCAGCCGAGGCCTTGGCCATCAGTCCCCGCCGTCGTCGTCAGGTCGACTGCGGGGCGGTGCGTCGCCGCCGCCGGCGGGGGCCTCCTCGCCCTCGCGGGCCGGGGTGGTGTCGCCGGGGCTCAGGGTGGCCTCGAGCTCGTCGATGCGGCGGCGCGCCTCGGCGATCGTGCCGGCGGTGATCCCGTCGCGGATGCGGTCCTGGCGCCAGTCGGGGAAGTCCTCGACGGCGACGTCGGTGACCTCCTCGTCGATGACGCGGTGCAGGGGCACGGTGCCCACCTGCTGGGGCACGCCCTGGAAGATCGCGAGCTGACCCTCGTGCTCGCCGACGAAGTACGCCCGCGAGAGCAGGATGTAGCCACCGCCGCCGAGCACCCCGAGCAGCAGGCCGAGGGCGACGAGCCCGGCGAGCAGGCGCTTGAGCCGTCCGGTGCGGGCCTCGGGGGTCTCGTCGGGTCGGTGCTCGACGCCCTGCGGCGCGCCGAAGCGCCCCAGTGTCGAGGCCCAGTCGTGGCGGTCGGTGTCCTCGCGGGTGCGGATGCGCCGCAGCCGCTCCTCGTCGAGCTCCTCGGCGGAGGAGGCCGCCTCGGGGTCGCCGCTGACCCGGAGGAGCACGACGGTGATGTTGTCGGGCCCGCCGGCGTCGTTCGCGGCGTCGACGAGGGCGGTCACCGCGGTCTCCCCCTCGTCGTGCGCGGTGAGGGTCTCCGCGATCGTCGCGTCGTCGACCGGGCCGGTCAGCCCGTCGGAGCACAGGAGGATCTCGTCGCCCGGCTCGAGGCGGATCGGCGGCAGGCTGTCGACGGCGACGTCGGGCTCGTTGCCGATCGCCCGGGTGATGACGTTGCGCTGGGGGTGCAGGGCCGCCTCGTCGCGGGTGAGCCTGCCCTCGCGCACGAGCCGCTCGACGAGGGTGTGGTCGGTGGTGAGCTGCTCGATCGGCTGCTCGCCGCGCAGGAGGTAGGCGCGGCTGTCGCCGACGTGGGCGACGTGCAGCCGGCCGTCGCGGATCATCCCTGCGGTGAGGGTCGTGCCCATGCCCTTGAGGTCGGGCTCGGCTTCGGCGCGGCTCATGACCCGGCGGTTGGCCTCGCGTACCGCCTCGACGAGCGCCTCGTCGGCGGCGTCGCCGGAGGTGAAGACCTTGCCGTCGAGCGCGGTGATCGGCTCGAGGGCGGTCTTCGCGGCGACTTCCCCGGCGACGTGGCCGCCCATGCCGTCGGCGACGGCGACGACGGTCTCTCCGACGTAGTAGTCGTCCTCGTTGCCGTGGCGGACCTTGCCCACGTCCGAGCGGGCGTAGGTCGCGACGCGCATCCACTGCCTCTGGCTCACTTGCGGACCTCGACGACGGTGCGGCCGATGCCCAGCTGGTCGCCCGCGGCGATCGGGGTGGGCGTGGTGACCTTGACCTGGTTGACGAACGTGCCGTTGGTCGAGCCGAGGTCGGTGATGACCCACCGCGACCCATCATGGTGGATCCGGGCGTGCTGGTCACTCGTGTAGGGGTCGCTCAGCTGGACGGTGGCCTCGGCCGAGCGGCCGAAGGTGATGTCGTCGCCGTCGAGTGGCATGACCTTCGGCCGGTCGTTGGCGAGGTGGACGACGAGCTCGCCCGGCGGCGTGCGCTTGGGCTCGGTGCGCTCGCGGGAGGGCGCGGCCTCCCGCC
>SLNF01000214.1 GCA_007133145.1 Nitriliruptorales bacterium | reverse complement strand
GCGTGATCGGTGTGCCCTGTGTGACCACCGTGGCTCCCGTGGGTCCCCCCTCCACGGTGCACGTCACCGCCCGCGGCCGCGCGTGGGGTGCCAGCTCCGGCCTCGTCGTCGTGCGACGTCATGGACCATCCGTCCGATCGACCTTGGTCCTGCCACCGTACGACCGCGACTCGCCGCCACGGGGCGCGGAAGGGCATTCAGGTCCCGTGCAGACGGGTACGTTGAGTCACGCGCACACGAGGCGCCACCGTGGACCGCCACGCACGTACCGGAGGGCGTGGAGCCCATGAGGAATCACCCGATGCTGGACGGCTGGGGTTGGATGGCCGGTGGCTTCTGGCTGTGGCTGCTCCTGAGCCTGCTCGTCGTCCTCGCCGTCGTCGCGCTCATCGTCGCACTCGTGCGCGCCACGACGAAGGGCGCGCCGCCGCCTCCGTCAGCGCCGGGCGGGGAGCACCCACGCGAGATCCTCGACGCTCGCTACGCCCGCGGTGAGATCGATCGCGATGCCTACCTCCAGGCGAGACGCGATCTCGGCGACCCGGCCGACTGAGGCCGCGCCGGCACGCCCTTCCCCGGCGTGCGCCAGCACGCACCTCCCCCGGCGGTCGAGCAGCCCGACGAGTCTGTCGTGGGTCGAGGCGCGGGCGAGCGTCGCCTGGAGGGGCAGCGCCCGCCGCGCGGCGATCGCCTCGGCGTCAGCGACGGGCCACGGTGCGGTCTGCGGCGTTGCGCGCGGCTCGGTGCCGGCCCGGGTCTGCCTCGCGCATGGGGCTCACGCCCCGCTGGCCCGCTGTGGCGAGCGCGAGCAGCCTCCGGCGGGCCGCAGGGGAACCGAGAGTGGGGGCTGCGCCCGCGCCCCCGTCGTGGCGCGCCGCTACGGTAGGGGGTGTCGGGTCGCCTGCCACCTCCCCGGGGGCGACCCGCGCGAGCCCCCGTCCACCTCCGCACCGTCGTGGGAGCCAGCGCATGGCCGCCATCGTCACCCTCGTCGTCCTCATCGCGCTCGCCGTCGTCATCGTCCTCTTCGTGCGCGACGCCAAGCGGGCGCAGCAGCGCCACGCCGGGCTCGACGGCTCCGACGACCGCGGGGTGCCCGACACGCCGCCCACCGAGCCGACGCGTCCGCCGGTCAGGCCGCCGTCGGAGAGCGCGCCGTCACCCGAGCCCCCGCGGCGCGATCCGATCGACGCCGACGAACTGGTCAAGCACATTCGGGAGCTGCGCCGCGCGCTCGAGGCCGACCTCCTCGAGGAGCACGAGGCCGTCGCGAGCATCGTCCGCCAGTCCGGCGGCGAGGTCGGCGAGGAGGGCGCCCGCCAGCTGCTCCATGGCTCCGACGAGCCCGAGGAGGGCAAGGGGGACGGCGGCAACGGGGATGACGCCCCCGACGTGGCCCACGAGGACGACGACGAGCAGCGCTGAGGACGACCCCGCCAGGACGCGCGCCGAAGTCGGGCGCCGGACCGACGCGTCCTGCCCCGCCTCTCAGTCCACGGCGCTGACGGCCTCGGCGAGGGCGGCCTCCTCGGCAAGCGCGAAGCGCACGTCGGGCCCTTCGCAGCCGATCGCGATCGCGTCGCGCTCTGCCTGCAGCACGCGCGCGTCGTCGCCGGCCTCGGCCTCGGCCTCTGCCTCGAGGTTGGCCACGTCGCGGTACCACGCCGCGACGGCGTCGCAGGCGGTGGTCGCCGACTCCTCATCGGCGAAGCGCCAGGCAGCGCCCACGACGAGGGTCTCGTCGACCTCCCAGGCGCGCAGGGCCCCTCCACGCCACGCCGGCCACGTCGCCGAACCGGCCTGCGCCTCGGGGTCCTCGGCGGCACCGAAGAGGGCGAGCAGGTCGAAGGCGCCGAAGCTCGACGCGAACACCTCCTCGCCGTCGGCCGGGGGCAGGCCGGCCTCGACCTCGGCGACTTCGACGCCGTCGAGGTAGGCCTGCGGGTCGAGGATCTCAAGGGTGGTCGTCGGGGGGTCGGCGAGGGCGTCGTCGACGAGCTCGTAGCCACCTTCCTCGATGAGGCTCGCGACGAAGCGCTCGCCCGCGACGTAGGGGAAGACGAAGGACTCGACGATGTAGGCGGGCACGTCGTCGAGGACCGCGAGCTGCTCGGCGGCGCCGTCGAGCTGCTCCTGCTCGGCCTCGCGACGCTCCTCCTCGTCCTGGTGGGTCGCCGCCCACTCCTCCTCGAGGATGACCGCGTCGCCCTCGACGACCGAGAGGAACGCGAGGGCGGCGTCGCCGTCCTCGAGGGGGATGTCGTCGAGTCGCGAGAGGTCGAAGTGCTGGTCCTGCAGGGCGTGGAGGATCTCGTGGGCAGCGGTGGTCGCCGCCCCGGGGCTCAGCGGCAGCTCCGCGCTGGAGACGTAGGCGACGTCCTCGGTAGGGTCGTAGAGGCCGATGACGCTCGCCGACTGCAGGTCGTCGATGATGCCCTCGAGGTCGGCGTCGACGGGGACGTGCCGCAAGGCGGCGAGGACCCGGGTGGAGGCCGCGAGCCGCTCGACGGCCTCCGCGTCACGGTCGCGCTCGGTGACGATCTCGGCGAGCTCGTCGGGCTCGACGATCTCGGTGGTGACCTCCTCGAGCACCTCGAGGTCGCGCAGGGCGGCGACCTGCCCGGTGATCTCGTCGATGGTCTCCTCGAGCGCCTCGGCCTCGGGGTCGGGCTCCGGCTCGGTGGGCTCGTCGGTGGGGTCCTCCGCAGGCGGCGGCTCGGGCTCAGCGGGCGCGTCGGAGGTGCAGGCGGGGAGGGCGAGCAGGACCACGGCAGCGACGCCGACGCGCCGCGCGAGCGAGCCTGCGCCGTTCATGGGGCCTCCCTGCGCGTGGAGGACGAACCTAGCACCCGGGAGGGCGGTGCACCCGCCCATGGCGTCGCACGCCCTGCGCCCGCTGTGCCGGGGTCCTGCACCTGTCGGGCCCGGTCGATCGCCGCCGACAGGCTCGCGGCGTCGAGGCCGCCGACGAGGCGCGCGGCCTCGGCGCCGTCGCTGTCGAGCACGACGGTCGTCGGCAGCCCCGCCATCGACAGGTCTGCCCGCAGGCCGCCGTCGAGCACCGTGGGGAAGGGCAGGTCGTAGCGGCGCGCGAAGGCCGCGCCGTCGGCGACGGGGTCGTCGACGAGCACGCCGACGGCGGCGGCGTCCGGCGCCGCCGCGACCGTGCGGGCCAGCGCTGGCGCCTCGGCGTGGCACGGTCCGCACCACGACGCCCAGAAGTTCACGACGACGGGCCCGTCGTGGGCGGCGACGAGCGCAGCGAGCTCGGAGGCGCCCCAGACGGGGACGTCGTCCTCCTCGGGGGTGGGCTCACCGGCACGGATCGCCCCCTCGAGGGGCACGCCGGCAGCGGGGTCGGCCTCGATGGCCTCCGGCGGGGTGACCGTGAGCGCGACGCCGACCGCGCCGAGGCCGGTGGCCAGCGCGAGTGCCGCGATGCTCGTGCGCACGGTCGCATGGCGCCCGCGCAGCGCGAGGACGCCGAGCCCGCCACCCACCGTGAGCGACAACAGGACGTCGATCGCGCCGTCGGCGGGGGGCGGGGCGGGCCGCAAGGGCCACGCGCTGAGGTGGGTGGCCACGACGACGACGCCGAGCGCGACGGCGGCGTCGACACCGCGGGCGCGCCGCGCGAGCAGGACCGCAGCGAGGGCGAGGACGGCGGCCTCGAGCAGTGCGACCGGCACGCGCGTGCCCGTCTCTCCCGGCAGGGGCAGCCCGAACGGGGGGGCAGCGGCGATGCCGGCGGCGTCGCCCCGCAAGAGCGCAGCGACCGACCAGGCGGCGAGCCCCGCAGCGAGCGCCACGGCGCCCACCTCGAGGGCCGCGGCCGACCCGCCCCGGCGCCGCCACCACGCCACCGCGGCGACGCCACCGGCCACCCCGACCGGCAAGGAGACCCCCGCGGTCAGCCGCGGCCATGCCGTCGGCGCGACCGGCCCCGACAGGGCGAGGTCGACGAGTACCGTCGCAATGCGGCCGGCGACGAGCCCTGCGGCGATCACGAGGACGAGGAGGTCGACGACGGTCCCCGGTGCGACGTCACGATGCGGCGCGAGACGCCAGACCACGGCGCCCGCCGCGAGGACGGCGAGGGCGGCGGAGGCGAGGAGCTCGGTTGGCAGGACCATCGCCTCTCTCCAACCCGCGCCGAACGGAGGGTGTTCCCGCTAGGCTGCAGCCCTGAGCGATGGGAGGCGCGGATGATCATCGTGTGCGGCGAGGCGCTCATCGACTGCCTTCCCGCAAGCTGCGAGGGCGCCGAGGGCTTCGTCCCCCACGTGGGCGGCTCCCCCTTCAACGTCGCGGTCGGCCTCGCCCGGCTCGAGAGCAACGTCGGCTACCTCGGTCGGCTCTCGACCGACCCGTTCGGCGACCTGCTCGCCGAACGGCTCGAAGCCGACGGGGTCGACCTGACGCACGCAGCGCGGACCTCAGCGCCGAGCCCCCTCGCGCTCGTCCACCTCGACGAGGCCGGCGTGGCCCAGTACAGCTTCCACCTCAACGGCAGTGCCACGACCGAGCTCGCACTCGACGACCTCCCCGACCCGCTGCCCGAGGAGGTCCGCGCGGTGCACACCGGGTCGCTCGCGCTGCTGCTCGAGCCCGGTCGCGAGGCCGTCACCGTCCTGCTCGAGCGCGCGAGCGCGCAGGGCCGGCTCACGACCCTCGACCCCAACGTCCGCCCGACGTTCATCGCCGACCGCGAGGCCTACCTCGACGACCTCGACCGCTGGCTCGCGGTCACCGACGTCGTGAAGGTCTCCGACGAGGACCTCGCCTGGGTCCACCCCGAGGCCGACCCCGTCGAGGTCGCCCGCACCTGGCTCGGCCGCGGCCCCGTCCTCGCCGTCCTCACCCGCGGCGGGCAGGGGGCGGTGGCCGCCACCGTGGACGGACGCACCGTCGAGGTCGAGGGCGTCCCCATCGACGTCGTCGACACGATCGGCGCGGGTGACAGCTTCACCTCGGGCCTGCTGGCCTGGCTCGACGCGGCCGGCGCCCTGCACCGCGACGCCGTGGCCGCCCTCGACGACGAGGACCTCGCCGCCGCCGTGCGCTTCGCCGCACGCGTCGCCGCGGTGACCTGCACCCGTGCGGGGGCCGACCCCCCGCGTCGCGCCGACCTCTAGCCCGCACGGCGATGGTCGCGATCAGCGTGCGCGGCCTCAGCGTCCACCACCGCCTGCGCGGTGGCGAGGTCGTCACCGCCCTCGACGGCGTCGACCTCGACCTGCCGTCGGGGCGGGTCACCGCCGTCACCGGCCCGGCAGGGTGCGGCAAGTCGACGCTGCTGCGCGTCCTCGCCGGCCTCGAGGCCCCCACCGAGGGGCGGGTGGCCTTCGACGAGGTCGACGTGACCGAACAGCCCACTCGGGTGCGCGACGTGGCGCTCGTCACGCAGGACGTGACGACGTTCCCCCATCGCACCGTCCGCGCGCAGATCGGCGAGCCGCTGCGCTACCAGCACGTCGACCCCGCCGAGGTCGACGACCGGGTCCTCGCCGAGGCCCGGGTGCTTGGCATCGAGCCGCTGCTCGACCGCCGACCCCACGGGCTCTCGGCCGGGGACCGCCAGCGCGTCGCGATCGCCCGTGCCACGGTGAGGCGTCCCCGCGCCTTCCTCCTCGACGAGCCGTTCTCCGCCGCCGACCCGCCCGAGCGGCTGCGTCTGCGGAGCGAGCTCCTCGCGCTCCAGCGCGGCCTCGGGGTCACGACGGTCCACGTCACCCATGACATCGCCGAGGCGATGGCCGTCGGCGACCGCCTCGCGGTGCTCGACAGCGGACGCCTCGTCCAGGTCGCTGCGCCCCAGACGCTCTACGACCGACCGGCGACCACCCAGATCGCCCAGCTCCTCGACGAGGCGACCCGCCTGCTCGACACCGAGGTCGAGGACCGGGGGCTGCGGACCGGTCGGCTGCGCCTGCCCCTGGGCTCGGGGCAGCAACGCGCCGTCGGCGGGCACCGCCGCGTGACCCTCGCGGTGCGCCCCGGCGCGTTGCGTGCCGAGGACACCGCGGCCGGGGTCGCCCTCGCTGGTGAGCTCGTCGGTCCGCCGGCCGCCGGACCGCGACGGGAGGCCGCGGTGCGCGTCGACCTCGGGGGCGGCCACGCCGCCGAGCTCGTCGCCCAGCTGCCGGCGTGGACGCGCGCACGCCCCGGCGACGGGCTGGCGCTGCGGCTCGACGTCGGGGCCTGCCAGCTCTTCGACGCCGAGGGACGGGCGCTGCACCACGGCCGCGGCCAGACGCCGCCCTGAGTGCTCAGGCCTCCCCGTCCTCGGCGACGACGACGTCCCAGCGGTCGAAGCAGTCCACACAACGGTAGGCCGCGACGTCGCCGGGTTCGAAGCCGCCCTCGGGGTCGTGGGAGAAGCGCCTCGCGACACCGCCGCAGTCCGGGCAGACGATCTCGGCCGGCACGCTCACTCGCAGCACTTCCCGATCCACCCGCAGGCGTCGCACCGCCCGTGTGCCCCCTCGGGACGCAACGTCGCGCTCCAGCACGACGGGCAGGTCTCCCCCGCCTGGTTGCCGCAGACCGGCTGCTTGCGCAGCGACGTGGACTCGCGTGCCACGGGCGCCTCCTCGGGGGCTCGGGGTGGATGCGCTGGTGCGCGGTGTCGGGACGGCGCGCTCCCCTCGGCGGGCCTGCCGACGATGGCACGACGGTCACGACGGCGCGCCGGCCAGCAGGGTAACCGCCCGGCCCTCGACGACGGTGCAGCCGCACCGGAGACGACGACGGCGCCGGCCGCAGCGTGCGGTCCGGCGCCGTCGAGGGACGCGGGTCGGGGTCGTGCGCCTCAGCGCAGCCCGAGCTGGGCCGAGCAGGAGGGCCACGCGCCCCAGCCCTGGCTCGCCAGCACGCGCTCGGCGATGGCGATCTCCTGCTCGCGGGTGGCTTGGTGGGCGTTGGGCGCGTAGGCGTGCCCGCCGTGGGCGGCCCAGGTCTGGGGATGGAACTGCAGCCCGCCGTAGTAGCCGTTGCCGGTGTTGATCGACCAGTTGCCGCCGGACTCGCACTGCGCGAGCGCGTCCCAGGTGCTGGCGGAGGCCGCGCCACCCGTCGACGGCGCGGGCTCGGAGGTCGCAGCTGCCGTCTCCTCCTCGCCGTCGTCGGTGCTCGGCTCGCTCGTGTCCTCAGAGGAGGTGGAGGCCGCGCGGTCGCGGGGCTCGAGCTCCTCGCCCTCCTCGGGGACCGTGAGCTCCTGGCCGGGGACGATGAGGTCGGGGTCGTCGAGGTCGGCGTTGGCGTCGAAGAGGACACGCCAGCCGTCGGTCTCGTCGAGGCCGACGTCGGCGGCGATCGCCGCGAGCGTGTCGCCGGACTCGACGACGACGACGTCGTCGTCGGGCGCGGTGCGCTCGGAGGGGAACGCGACCTCGTAGGTCTCGTCGCTCTCGGCCGCAGCGACGCCGCTCAAGGCGACGAGGCCGGCGGCGCCGAGGGCGACGACGGCCGCGCCGCGGGCGACGGCGCGCACCGGCGCGGCCACGATCGTGCTCGTCTGCATGGGGACTCCTCGGTCGGGGGTGGCCCAACCCGCCTCCGTGGCCGCCGATCCGGGCGCGCTCGGGCGCACCGCGGGGCGGTGGAGGGGGGTGGGGGTCCGGGCCGCACCTCGTGGGCGCGACGGGTCCGACGCTAGCGAGCCGGTCGGGCCCACGAGTGGAGCGGTGTGGCCATCGGGGCACCGTCCGGCGGTCGTGCCCGCCCTGGCCGGATGACCGGGTGCCGCCGCGTCTGCGTCCCTGCGCGGCGGTGGTGCACGGCGCGGGCCGAAGGGCTGCTCAGCGCACCTCGACGGCGATCTCGTGATGCCCGCTGGCCCCGGCGGGCCGCGGCGGCGCGGGCTCGGCGGTCTGGGGCTCGCCGTCGGCGTCGACCGCGCGGACCGCGAGGGTGTGCCCACCGGGCTCGGCGTCCCAGTCGAGGACCCACTGGCGCCACGCGGAGGGGCCGAGGGAGGGCTCGAGCCTCGCGGGCCGCCACGGCCCGCCGTCGACGGCGACCTCGACGGCGGCGACCTCGCCGACCGCTGCCCAGGCCACCCCGGCCACCGCGACGCGCCCGGTGTCGACGCGGGCGCCGTCGCGGGGCACGTCGATGCGTGAGGACGGCTTGATCGGCGCCTCCTTCGCCCACCCCCGCGGCACCCAGTAGCCGTCGACGTCGGCGGAGGTCAGGGCGATCTCGGTCAGCCACTTCGTTGCCGAGACGTAGCCGTAGAGGCCGGGCACGACGAGACGGGCGGGGAAGCCGTGGGCGATCGGCAGCGGCTCGCCGTTCATCGCCACCGCGACGAGGGCGTCGCGGCCGTCGAGCGCGGCGACGGGGAACCCGGCGGTGAAGCCGCCGATGGCCTTGCCGAGGACCTGCTCGGCACCCTCGGCGAGACCGGCGCGCTCGAGCAGGTCGTCGAGGCGCACGCCCTGCCACCGGGCGGTGCCGGCGAGGTCGCCGCCGACGGGGTTGGAGACGCAGGCGAGCAGGACGTCGGCCTCGTCGGTGGCGAGGGCGACGAGCTCGTCGTAGGTGAGCTCAAGGGGGCGCTCGACCCTGCCGGTGACGCGCAGCCGCCAGGCCGCCGGGTCGATGCGCGGGGCGCGGACCTCGACGTCGATGCGGTAGAAGTCGTCGTTGGCGACGAGCGCGGGGGTCGCCCCTTCCACCGGCGATCCGGTCGGTGGCGGTGGTCGGGTCCCGTCGGGCCGCGGCAGCCGCACCGCCCGTCGCGCGTCGTCGACGGCGCCCCGACCGAGCAGCCAGCGCCCCGCGACGGCGCCGAGTGCGGCGAGGCCGCCCACCGCGCCGAG
>SLNF01000247.1 GCA_007133145.1 Nitriliruptorales bacterium | reverse complement strand
CAGCGTCGCGCGCACGTCGCCTTCAGTGACGTCGCCGCCGTCGGGTGGCCACCCGACGGCTACTGCGGATGCAGGGTGAGGTGGAGCAACCGGTCGGGCGTGGCGCGCAGCAGGCCCACGAGGCGGGCGTCGCGGACCCCGGGTAGCAGGCTCTCGGCGTCGGTCGGGCCCGGGGCGAGGTAGCCCTCCGGCCAGCCCTCGTCGAAGAGCGAGGACGCGGTGACCGGTTCCGGCTCGGGCGCGGGTTCCGGCTCGGGCTCGGGCGCGGGTTCCGGCTCGGGCTCGGGCGCGGGTTCCGGCTCGGGCTCCGGCTCGGGCGCGGGCTCGGAGGCGACGAGCGCGAAGACGACCGTCGACCACATCGTCCCGTCGGAGGCGGAGACGACGCCGACGCCGGCACGGTTGAAGTCGCCGAGGATGTTCGCGCGGTGCCCCGGCGAGCCCATGTAGGCGTCGTGGAGGCGACCTGCCAGTTCGGTCTCGGAGGCGCCGGTGAGCACGGTGTAGCCGACGTTCTCGCCGGCGCGCTGGAAGCCGCCGGGCAGCTGCGAGGCGAGGGAGGGGTTGTGGCGCAGCGCCCCGTTGCGGTCACCACCGGCCTCGTAGGCGTTGCGCATCTGGGCCGACCAAGCCCGTGCGACCGAGGCCAGTCCGCCGTCGGCTTGCAACGGCGCGAGCCCCGCCGCCGACCGTGCTTCGTTGTGCCGGGCGAGGAGGTGACCCTCGGCGTGTCCAGAGGCGGCGGCTGGTCCCGTCGGCAGGGTGCCCACGAGGAGCAGGAGCGCGAGGAGGACCGCCGCTCGCGCGCTGAGCCCGCGCGGCCGTCCGGCTGCCCGCACGAGCATCGCGGCCCACTCCTCTCCGTAGTCAACGGCTTCGGGGAGTGGTATCGACGCACGCGGCGCGGATCTGAAGGGGCGTTCGGCGCGCGCTGCCGCGCGGTCGCCTAGCGGCCGGCGTGCTCCAGCGCCCGTTCGGGCAGGGGGTCGCCCGGTGGCAGGCCGCGGATGAGGATCTCAGGGTGACGCTCGAGGTCGAGTTCCTCTGGGCGGCTCGCCGCTCGGCCGTCGGGGCTGACGAGGACGCGCACGACGGGCCGCTCGAGGGAGGAGCTGCGAGAGGTCACGACGACCGCCCGCCAGCCGTCGGCGGTGCCGCCGGCGAGCTCCACCCACGTGCCGACGGTGTAGAGCGGCACGCCCGCGAGGAGGAGCGCGACCATCTCGGTGTTGAGGTGGGGGCCGGCCATGTCCTCGAGGATGGCGTGGACCCGCTCGGGCGGCATCCCCGGTCGGTAGGGCCGGTCGGAGGACAGCGCGCTGTGGACGTCGGCGACGGCGCAGATCTCCGCGACGAGGAGCATGCGCCGGCGGTCGAGGCGCTCGGCGGTCGAGCGCATCACGCTGTTCGTGCCGTCGAGGCCGTTGGGGTAGCCCGTCCCGTCCTGGCGCTCGTGGTGCTGCAAGGCGATGTGGGCCGGCAGGATCGACGACAGCGGCAGCCGCTTGACGAGCTCGAAGCCGAGGCGGGGATGGCGTTCGATCTCCCTGCGCTCCTCGGGGTCGAGCGCACCCGGCTTGTCGAGGATCGCGAGGTCGATGTAGGTCTTGCCGAGGTCGTGGAGCGCGGCACCGAGCGCGAGGGTGCGCAGCTCCCCGCGCGGAAGGCCAATGAGGTGGCCGAGCAGCGTCGAGGTGATCGCAACGTCCACGGAGTGCTGGAAGGTGTAGTCGGAGTGGCTCTTGAGGCTCGTGAGGCTGCCGGTGGCCCCACCTTGGAGGACCTCGTCGACGATCGACTCGATGCCCCGCTGCAGGCCCTCGAGGTCGCGCTGCTCTTGCTCCGACAGCGGCAGGGGCCGATCCCCGAGCCTCCTGGCGGTCTCCTCGATTCCTGCAGGACGCTCGCCGTCGTCGGTCGTGGCCGCGAGCGTGCGGTGCTGTAGCCCCACGATCACGCGCTTGAGCGAAGCCGCGGTGCGCGCGCGGGTCTCCTCGGAGACCGTGCGCTCGGGCACGATGTCGTCAGCCAAGCCGTCACGCAGTTGGATGGCGGGGATCCGCCGGCGCGCGAGCGTGGAGATGAGCCGCTCGTCGAGCGTCGTGCCCTCCGCGAGCAGCACCGTGCCGTCGAGCGCGCGGATGCTCTGCGCCACGACGTCGCCGGGACGCAGGCGCTCGGTCCTCTCGAGGTACATCGGCTCCTCGCTGGCGTTTGGCGGGCTCGCGGCGCACGATCCCGCTGGTGGTGTCGGCCGTCAGGCCCCGGACCTAATGCCTTGTGCGCGTCGACCGTGCGCGGGCCGTGGCGGCGCCGGGCTCGAGGAGGTGGACCGCGCTCGACGGCGGTGGCCCCGGTCGGGGAACCCGGCGTTGACGCTGACGGTCACCGCGGCGTACCTTCCCATTTGGAAAAGCATTTCCTTCGGGGCTTGTCGGAGAGTCGACCGTTGGCGACGATGCGGGACGTGGCCGAGCGTGCGGGGGTGTCGATCGCCACGGTGTCGCGCGTGCTCAGCGGGTCGCGCCCGGTGCGCCCGGAGATCGCCGAGCGCGTCCGCGAGGCGAGCGAGGAGCTCGGCTACCGGCGAAACCTCCTGGCGAGCAGCCTGCGGCGACAGCGCACCGGCACCGTGGGCGTCGTCGTGCCCAACGCCGGGGACCTGCGTCACGCCAGGCTCGTGCAGGCGCTCTCCCAGGAGCTGCACCAGCGCGGTGACACCGTCCTCATGGCCCACGCCCAGGGCTCACCGGAGATCGAGGAGGAGAGCGCGCTGCGGCTGCTCGACCGCTCCGTCGACGGGCTCGTCATCGTGCCCTGCGACGTCCTGCGCAGCCGCGGTCTCGTCGCGACGATCTCCCGCCACGTCCACGTCGTCCAGGTCGAGAACGACGTCGGCGTCTCCGGCGTCGACCTCATCGCCGTCGACGAGGGTGCCGGCGTGCGCCTCATGCTCGCCCACCTCGCCGAGCTCGGCCGCCGGCGCACGCTCTTCGTCGTCGAGGACGGACCCGAGACCGGCAGCGCCCGCCTCGAGGCCTACCGCGAGGCCGTCGAGGCCGGACGCACGAGCGCCGTCGCCGAGCCGGTCGTCGGCAGCGGCGGGATGGCGCTGGGGCGGGAGGTCGCCGGGCGTGTTGCCGTCGGCGGTGACGGCGGCGTCGAGGCGATCGTCTGCGGCGACGACCTCGTGGCCCTCGGTGTCCTCGACGGCCTGCGCGCCCGGTCGCTCGCCGTGCCCGGCGACGTCGCGGTCACCGGCTTCGACGACGTCGGCCTCGCCGAGCTTGCGAGCCCGTCGCTCACGACGGTGCACCGCCCGCTCGCGGAGATCGCCACCGCCGCCGTCGAGCGCCTCGAGCACGCCCGCGCCGCCGGTGGTGGTCCGGCGGTCGTGTGGCGCCTGCCGCCGACGGTCGTCGTGCGCGCGTCGACCGTCGGGCCCGACTGAGGGCTACGAGTGCGCCGCCCCCGGAAGGCCGTGCGCCGCGCCCCGGGGTAGCCGGGCGCCGTGACTCAGGCCACCTCCGCGGGGTCGGGGCTGTGCGTCCGCGCGGCTGTGCGCGGCGCCCCGGCGAGGATCCCGGTCGCGAGGCACACGACGAGCAGCGGCACCATGCCTGCGGTGAAGGGGTGGACGAGCACCGTCGCCGGCAGGAGCACGACGACGGCGATCGCGGCGACGAGCCCCTCGCTGCCGAGCGCGGAGAGCGCCGCGTGCAGGACGATGATGAGGATGCTGAAGCGGTGGACCGTGCGCGCCCCAGCCCGCCAGTCCGTCGTGCTGAGGCCCCGTCGCCAGCCCGTCATCGTCGTCCCTCCTGCGCTGAACGTCACCTCGAGGAGGATGTCGGCCGCGGGCGTTCAGGCGCGAGGTGTCCCGAAGCGGCCGGGTGGACGAGGGCGGGTCGCTCAGCCGTTCTCGGGGAGGTAGCGGGTGAACTCCTCCTCGCGCTCCTCGCGTCCGTCGGGGAAGCGCAGGATGCGGGTCACGGTGATGTCGAAGCCGTCGCGCACCGAGCCGGGGACGACGTTGCGCCGGTCCCCGGTGATGCTCTCGACCTCGACCCACTCGGTGCCCCACATCGACACCGTCACCGACGAGGCGGTGTGGGAGGTGTCGATGAGCAGGCCATAGGGGGAGTTGTTGCGGATCCGCACGTCGATCGTGTCGTAGTTCAGCGTCGACTCGCGCCCGGCCGGGTAGCGGCTGATGTAGTAGCTGTGCGGCTGGTGCTCAAGGATCTCGTAGCCGCCGAAGTAGGCGGCGTTGTAGAAGGTCGTCGCGAACTGGCTCACCCCGCCGCCGATCTGCTCGACGAACTCCCCGCGCACGATCGCCCCGCCGCCGACGAAGCCCTTGTCCTCGGTGCGCGGCCCGACGTGCTCGTTGAGGCTGAACTCCTCGCCGGGCTCGACAAGGACGCCGTCAACGAGGTCGGCCATGAGCTGGATGTTCGTCACGCGGCTCTGGCCAGCGACGAACTCGGTGGTGAAGGAGGAGACCTGCTCGGTGACCCCGAGCTCCTCGGCGTCGGCGGTGCTGCGGTCGGGGGCGATGAGCTCGGCGTCGAGCGTCGCGCTGCGGTCCTCCTCGCCGACGGCGATCGCGAGGAGCTGCTCGGCAGCGAGCTCGGCGTCGAAACGGACGCCGTCGCGGGACTCGCCGATGACGACCTCCCCGCCCGACAACGAGATGTCGGCGTCGACCGGGTCGCGCTCGACGGCCTCCCGCCGCGAGGCGTCGACGAGCTCGTCGAGGGTCGCCGCCGAGGCGTCGAGGATGAGCTCGCCACCGTCGCGTTCGACGCTGAAGACCTCGGCGAGCTCGGCGACGCTGAGCTCGATCGCGCCGTCGCCGCGCTCGAGGCGCACCTCGCCGGCGATGGCCTCCTCGGCGAGGGCGACCGCCTCGTCGACGGCGGCGAGGGTCGTCTCAGGTTCGACGGTGGCGAGCTCGGCCTCGACGGTCCCCCCGCCTGGCGCGAGGGCGACGGGCCGCACCTCGGCGGCGAGGGCCTCGGCGTCGACGGCGATGCCCGGCTCGGGGTCGGTGCGCTCCACACCCTCGGCGTCGATCGCCACGGCCCCCTCGATCGGGGCCTTGCCGAGCTCGTCGGCGGCCTGCTCGCTCCACGTCTCGAGGGCCTCGGCGTCGATGCCCTCGACGGGGGCGACGACGAGCCCGGAGGTCAGCGACCGCCAGTGGTCGCCGAGCGCGACGAAGGGGTTGGCTTGCCGGCCCCGACGGGTGATCGCCTCGACGGTGAGGCCGACATCGAGGTCGTAGCCCACCTCGCCGGTGGTGGTCTCGACGTCGGCGGGCTCGCCGCTGTCACGACCGTCGACGAGGCCGCGCTCGACGACGACGGGGTCGGCGCGACGCTCCTCGGCGATCGCCTCGATCGCGGCGACGAGCTCA
The DNA here is from genome assembly GCA_007133145.1 of Nitriliruptorales bacterium. Classification (GTDB taxonomy): domain Bacteria; phylum Actinomycetota; class Nitriliruptoria; order Euzebyales; family Egibacteraceae; genus T1Sed10-49. Next base: position 3,469 of record SLNF01000247.1, on the reverse strand, counting down.
TCGCCGTCGAGCCCGCCGACCTCGACGCCGAGCACCGTCGTGGCGTCGAGCGCGTCGGCGCGGACGAGGCCGAGCAGCAGCGGCAGGCCCACGACGACGAGCACGAGCGCGCCGGCCACCCCCGCCGTCCACAAGGCGATGCGGCGGCGACGGAAGCGACGCTGCTCCTGCCGCCGCCGGGTGCGCGGGGCCGGCCCCCCGTCGTGCTGCGCCTCACCGGTCCGCGTCGCTGCCATGGGGGGTAGTTTCCCACGGTCGACGCCCCGGTGCAGGCGCGCTGGGCGGCCTCCTGGCCGCCTTTTCGGTCCCCGGCCCGACTCCCGCGCTGCGGGGAATACCCCACGGGGTAGGGTGGTTGCATCGGAGAGACCCGCACGACCGTCCCCGCAGAGGAGTCCGCCGTCATGGCCACCACCGCGCTCACGACCGAGAACTTCAACGAGACCCTCGAGGACAACGACGTCGTCCTCATCGACTTCTGGGCCGAGTGGTGCGGCCCCTGCAAGATGTTCGGGCCGATCTACGAGCGTGCCTCGGAGCGCCACACCGACGTCGTCTTCGGCAAGGTCGACACCGAGGACCAGCGGGCCCTCGCCGCGGAGTTCGGGATCATGTCGATCCCCACGCTCATGGCCGTCCGCGAGAAGGTCGTCGTGTTCAGCCAGCCCGGCGTGCTGCCCGAGGAGGCCATCGACCAGCTCCTCGAGCAGGTCCGCGCCCTCGACATGGACGAGGTCCGCGCGAGCATCGTCGAGGAGTCCTCCCGTGTCTGAGGCTGCGCTCGGGATCGAGCGGGTCGCCCGCCGGGTACGCGTCGCCGCCTCCTTCGAGGAGACTCTCGAGCGCACGCGGGAGGCCCTCGCCGCGCAGGGCTTCGGCGTGCTCACCGAGATCGACGTCGCGGCGACCCTCGCGCAGAAGACCGGGGCCCAGCTCGAGCCCTACCGCATCCTCGGGGCCTGCCGTCCGCAGCTCGCCGAGCAGGCGGTCGCCGCCGACCCCCGCATCGGCGTGCTCCTCCCCTGCAACGTCGTCGTCCGCGCCGAGGGGCAGGGCACTCTCGTCGAGGCGCTCGATCCCGAGCTCATGGCCACCGTCGTCGGCGGGGGCCTGCTCGACGAGGTCGCCGCCGACGCCACCGCCCGGCTCGACGCCGCGCTCGCAGCACTGGGGACCTCGCCCTGAAGCCTGCCCGTGGACGGTCCGAGTGTCCGGGAAGAGGGCCGGACGTCCCCCGAGGAAGGTCCGACCCGCCTCGCCCGGCCCCGGGGCCTGCCGCTACACCTTCGCGCACGCGCTGAGCACCGGTCGCGGCGGCGGTCGATGAGGAGACGAGGAGGTGGGGAGCACGTTGAGGACACCGACGAGTTCCCGCCCGGGCTCCTGGGCTCGCGCGACCTGCAGACCGTGCCCCTGATCAGCCCCGGTGGGTCGGACCGCGCGGGGTCTGACCCACCGAGCGGCTGACTCCCGCCCCGTCGCAGGGGGCGCGGAGCGGGCCGGCGCGCATCCACTGGACATCGAGGCGGCGACAGGAGAGCATGCGGCGCATGGCGACCTTCCTGCTGTGGCTCATCCTCCTCGTGGTGGCCTGGCCACTCGCGCTCGCGGCGCTCGTGCTCTACCCGGTGGTCTGGCTCCTGTCGGTGCCGTTCCGCCTCGTCGGCGTCTCCGTGCGCGGGGTCCTCTCGCTGCTCGACGCCGTGCTGCGCCTGCCCGCGCGCGTCCTGCGTGGCCCCCGTGGCTGAGGCGCGCCTGGCCTAGTCGACGTCGGCGCGCTCGCGGGCCGCTGCCCCGGGCAGCGAGGCGCTGGCGAGCGTGGCGGCCAGCGCGACGAGGGCGCCGATCGAGAAGGGTCCCGCCGCGGTCACGCTGACCCACCCGGCGAGGGGCGGGCCGATGACGAAGCCCAGGCTGAACGCGGCGTGGAAGATGCCGAAGGCCCGGCCCCGGCGACTCATTGGCGCGGCCGCACTCGCCTCGCTCGCCGCGGTGGGGAAGACGTAGGCGTAGCCGGCGCCGAAGATCGCGCAGGCCGCGGCGGCGAGTGCGATCGTCGGCGCGACGGTGAGCAGCGCGAGGGCGGCCGCGACGAGCCCGAGCCCCGTGGCCAGCGGCCGCAGCGCCGAGGAGGCGCGGGTCTGATCGGCGACCGGGGAGAGCATGAGCCCCGCCGCGACGACGGCGAAGAGGCCGAGCAGCGCGCCGGTGGTCGTCGAGGAGCCCCCGAGCGCCTCGATCCGGAAGGGCAGGAAGGCCGTGAGGCCGCCGAGGGCGAAGGTGAAGCCGAACACCGCGACGCCGGCGCGGGCCAGTCGCCCGACGTCGACCGCCTCGAACGCCTCGCTCGCCGCGGCCGGTCGCTCCCGCGGGGGATCCGGCAGGCGTGTGAGCGCGAGGGCGAGGCCGACGGTGAGCACCGCGGCCACGGTCGTCGTCACGCCGACGAAGCCGATGCCGTCGGCGAGCGTCCCCGCGACCGGCGGTCCGACGATCGCTGCGAGGCCGATCGCCGCGCCGGTGCGGCCCATCGCCCGCGCGCGGCGCTCGGCGCGGGTGAGGTCCCCCACGAGCGTGAACACCGCGGGCACGATGATCCCGCCGCCGACGCCGTGGAGCAGTCGGACGACGAGCAGCTGGCCCGGTGTCTCGGCGAGGGGGTAGGCGAGCACCGTGGCGATGGCGATGGCCAGCCCGGCGACGAGCAGCCGCCGCCGACCGAGCCGGTCGAGGAGCACGCCGGCGACGGGGTTCGTCGCGAGGTTGGTGAGCGAGTAGGCCCCGACGATCGCCCCGACGAGGACGGGGTCAGCCCCGAGCGAGGCCGCGCGCGGGCCGATCGTCGGCAAGAACGCGAAGGTGTCGAAGAAGGTGAGGAAGGTGACCGCGTAGGCGATGCCGAGGGGCCCTGCCCAGCTACGCGCGACCACCCGGGTGTGCTCCTTCGTCGTGGCGGGCCAGGTCAGGTTGTCCGCCGGTCCCCTGCGGTGCCGAGCGTAGTCTTCCCTGTCCGCGGCGGCAGGTGGTCCCCGCCGTCCAGCGCGATCATGGCATAATGATACTGAGAATCGTATTCATCTAAGGCCGCAGGAGAGGAGCCTCCATGCTCGAGCACCTCGTCGTCGAGTCGCTTAGGCACGACCTCAAGAACTTCCAGGGGGCGTACCGTCACGCGAGTACGGAGCGGGACCGCTTCCGGGCCGCGCTCGAGCGCATCGCCGGTGACGGTGTCGACGGCCGGGATGCGGCGGAGATCGCGCGGGTCGCCCTCGAGGAATGAGGCCCGCCGGCGTGCGCCGGGACCCGCCGGGCGTGCGGTCCGGCGGAGGGGTGGGTGGGCGGTGCAGGTCTCGAACCTGCGACCTCCGGCTTGTCGAGCCGGCGCTCTCCCAGCTGAGCTAACCGCCCTGGCGCGGGGCAGAGTGTAACGCGTTCCCCCCGGGTGGGCGACCTCGCCGAGGCGCGAGGT
>SLNF01000240.1 GCA_007133145.1 Nitriliruptorales bacterium | reverse complement strand
GGCGGAGAAGGGGTGGCTCGGGCTCGAGAACTCGACCTTCGCCAGGGGGAACTCCCGACCGTCCTCCCACGTCGTCGTCGCGTCGATGGCGATCGTCGAGCGCATCAACCACGACACCCCGGCTTCGACATCATGGAAGACGACGGGGCGGTAGTGGGGGTGGATGTCCTTCTTCATGCGGGCTCCCTCATCAGTTCGCGCACGGGCAGGTCGGCGACGACCTCCGCCCCCCCGTCGGGGAACGGTCCGTGCAGCGCCTACCACGACGCGGCCGGGGCCGAGAGCTCGTCGTCGGAGAGCAGGGCGGCCTCGAGGGTCCGCCGCAGCGCGTCGGCGTCGAGGCCTTCCTCGAGGGGCTCCCGGGCGACACCGAGGCCGCGGCCGACCTCGCCCGCGGCCACGACGAGCGTGTCGCCAGCCGGCGTTCGGCTCGGGCGCCAACCGTCCGCTGCGTCATGTGCTCGAGGTGCGCCACGACAGCTACCGCTGCGAGGCCATGGCCGCCATCGCGCGGCGCCACGGCGCCGCCCTCGCGGTCTCCCACGCCTCGGCCTGGCCGCTCATCGAGGAGGTCACCGCCGGGTTCGTCGACGTGCGCCCGCACGGCCCCGAGGAACCCTACGCCAGTGCCTACGACGCGGAGGCGCTCGGGCCCTGGGCCTGGCGGCTGCGGTGCTGGCGTGATGGCGCGCAGCCCGACGACGCCCGGACGATCAGCGACCGACCGCCTGCGCGGGAGGGCCGTGACGTCGACGTCTGCTGCAACAACGACGTGGCCGGCGACGCCCCCCGCCAGGCTGCGCCCCTGCGCGAGCCGCTCGACGGGGTCTGATCGCCTCGGGGCCCGCGAGCTCGCCGATCCTGCCCGGGGGAGGAGGCGCCGAGCGCTGAGCGCGCGTGCTGATCAAGGCCGGACGGGGCCGGGTACGGTCACCCACCCAAGCCGTCGATCCCCGGCGCGGGCCATGGCCACCTGCCGCCTCCTCGACGGGCAAGCACACGGTGGCCACCGCGTGGGTGAGGTCCGCATCGCGGCATGTCACCGCGGCGAAAGGGCTCGGACATGGCGACCGAGGCTGTAGCACCCGCCACTGAAAGCCTCAACGGCAGCCGTATCGGGATCCCGCTCATGGGCCGCTACAGCGCCCTGCTCAAGCGGCTCGTCGACGAGGCGCTGGCCGCGGAGGGTGTCGAGGGTGTGGAGCTCGAGCTCGCCCCGCCGATCACGCGACAGACCGTCGACCGTGGCAGCGGCTACATGGACGAGAACGTCTGCCTGCCGGCGAAGATCATGCTCGGCAACATCCTCGACCTGCAGGACGCCGGCGTCGACCGGGTCCTCGAGTGGGACAACTGCGGGGACTGCCGGCAGAAGGCCTACTGGCTCATGCACCGCAGCATCCTGCGGCAGGTCGGGGCCAAGGTCGAGGTCGACGCCCTGCAGCCGCTCGACCTCACCGGCTGGCTCGAGTCGCTCGTCCCCGGATTCAGCCGCCGCCAGAGCCGCAGGCTCGTGCGCCACGTCCTGCGGGGCCTGTGGGCCGCTGACCTGCCGCAGATGCAGGCGCAGGCCCGGCGGCTCGAGCGGGCTGACGCCGAGGGCCGCCCGAAGGTGGGCGTGTGCGGTGAGATCTACACCGTCCTCGAACCGGCCGCGAACCTCGACCTCGTCCGCCGCTTGCGGGACGCCGGCGCCTACGTCCACAACGCGCTGCCGCTGTCGCAGTTCCTCTTCCACCAGCTCTTCGAGCCCGCCGACGGGCCTCTCTCACGCGGTGCGCGCCACCGGCTGAAGTGGTCGGCGGGGTTCGCCTACCTCGGCATGTGGCGGGAGATCGGCGCCTGGTGCGTCGGTGGGATGCAACGGCCCGACGTCGACGCCGACCTCTACCACCGCGCGTTCCGGGAGACCGAGCCCTACCTGCCGAAGACCGGGGTGGGAGGCCACGGCAAGGAGAGCATCGCCTGGACGATCTACTACGCCCTCGCGGGCTTCGACAGCGTCGTCCACATCATGCCGTTCCCGTGCATGCCGGAGGCGACGACCTCGGTGATCATCGACGAGGTGGCGCGCGACTACGACATCAGCGTCAACCACTTCGTCTTCGACCAGCAGTTCGGTGAGCAGAACGTCATCACGCGGGCGGAGGCGCTCGTGAACATGGTGCGCTTTCGCCATCGCGGCGTCGACGCGCTCCTCGGCGCCCGTCGCCAGGGCGCCTGGCTGGGCCTCGACGTCGGCAGCACCTCGACGAAGGCCGTGCTGCTCGACGGCGAGACCCTCGAGATCCTCGACCAGCAGTACGAGTTCAACCAGCGCGACCCGATGCGCGCGATCCGCAACGTCGTCACCGGCATCGCCGCACGCAACCCCGACGCCCCCGTGACCGGCGGTGCGACCACCGGGTCGGGCAGGACGCTGGCGGCGGCGCTCGTCGACGCCCCGCTCGCGGTGGACGAGATCAGCTGTCAGGCAGTGGGCGCGATGCTGCACCGCGCCGACGTGCGCTCGGTCATCGAGATCGGCGGGCAGGACAGCAAGTTCATCTCCATGGACGACCGCGGCATCCCCGTCTGGTTCGGCATGAACAGCATCTGCTCGGCCGGCACGGGATCGTTCCTGTCCTCGGCGGCGCGGGAGTTCGACCTGCCGGTCGAGGACCTCGGCGCCTGCGCCCGGTCGGCGCAGTGCGGCGTGAACATCACCGGACGCTGCGGCGTCTTCGCCGAGTCCGACATCGTCTCGAAGCAGCAGGCGGGGTACCCCGCCAGCGGGATCGTCAAGGGGATGTGCCGGGCGCTGGCGCAGAACTACCTCAACAACGTCTGCCGCTCCCGCCGGCTCGACGGGCCGATCGTGTTCACCGGCGCGGTGGCGCTCAACGAGGGCGTGGCCGACGCCTTCGTCGAGCTGTGCGGGCAGGAGGTGGAGATCCACGCCGAGCCGCGGGTCTCCGGGGCGCTCGGTGCGGCGTTCCTCGCGCTCAGCCGCGATGCCCGCGGCGGGTTCAGCGTCTGCAGGGCCGAGACCGCCTTCGACTCCCACACGTTCCAGTGCGCCGGGTGCAGCAACGCCTGCGAGGTCTCGCTCGTGCACCGCGACGGCCGGGTCGTCTGCGCCCTGGGCAGTCGCTGCGGCGTCCACGACCGCTTCTGCGAGCAGGACATCGCCGAACTGCTCGAGGATCGTGAGCTCCAGCAATGGGTGGCGCAGCCGGTGTAGTCAGCGTCGGAATCGTTGGAGCGGCCGCGCTCGGCGACCGGGGGTGCCGAGCCTCTCGGCCCCGACGAGCCGAGCCGGAGGACCATGGTGCGACGCGACGTCCGCGCCAGTCTGGGCGACGGCTCGCCACCGCAGTGGCGCGCCTGACGCCGGGCGGCGACGATGAGTGAAGGAGTCCAGGCCGGTGGAGATCTTCGGTGAGGAGGTGCCCGCCGCCCTCCTCGCGCTTGGTGCGGTCGCGCTGCTCGGTATGCTCGCCGCGCTCGTCGACCTCGCGCGCAGCGACGTCCGTCAGCTCCCGAAGTGGGCGTGGGCGCTCATCATCGTCCTCGTGAGCTTCCCCCTCGGCGCGCTGCTCTACGTCGTGCTCGGTCGGGTCCCGCGCGGGCAGGCGCGCCCTGCCACCGCCGAGTCGGCGGGTCCGGCCAGCGTCACGGCGACCGAGGCGCCGTCACTGCGGCCACGTGACGGGGAGGCCCCCGCCCTGGCCGAGACCCGCGAGGTCGTCGTGGCCACGCACGACCTCGGCAAGGTCTACGGGGAGACCGTCGCGCTCGACGGGGTCGACCTCGCGGTGCCGCGCGGGGTGACCTACGGGCTCATCGGGCCCAACGGCGCCGGCAAGACGACGATGCTCTCGATCCTCGCGGGGCTGCGCCGGCCAACGTCGGGCCACGTCGAACTCGCCGTGCCCCGCACCTCCCTCGGGGTGCTCGTCGACTCTCCCCAGTTCGAGCCGTGGCTGACCGCCCGGGAGGTCGTCGACCTCGCCCGCCACCTCACCGCGCCCGACCTGCCCCAGGCCAGGGCCGGCGAGGTCCTCGAGGAGGTCGGCCTCGGAGAGGCCGTCGAGCGGCGGGTGGGCGGGTTCTCGCGAGGGATGCTCCAGCGCCTCGGGCTCGCCGCGTGCCTCGTCGGCGACCCGGAAATCCTCCTGCTCGACGAGCCGTCCTCGGCCCTCGACCCCTCCGGTCGCCGCGAGGTGCTCGACCTCGTCGGACGGCTCGCGCACACCAAGACCGTCGTCTTGTCGACCCACATCCTCTCCGACGTCCAGCAGGTCGCCGACGTCGTCGGGGTCATCGACCATGGACGGCTGCGCTTCCAGGGTCCGCTCACCGACCTGCTTGCTCGCACGAGCAGCGTCTACGCGCTGCAGGTGCGCCCCCCGGCAGCCGGACTCGTCGAGGCGCTGGCCGACCAGCCGTGGGTCGAGGATGCCGCTGAGCAGGCCCCGGGGCGGATCCGCCTCGTCGTCTCCGACGCCACCGCCGCCGAGCGGGGGGTCCCCACGCTCCTGGCCGAGGCCGGCACCCACCTCGTGGCCTTCAACCCCGCCACCGACCTCGAGACGGCGTTCCTGGAGCTCACGTCATGAGCGCCACTCCCACGAACGGCCGGCGGGTCCCGATGACGCTGTGGCGGCTCGAGCGCGCGCGGCTCGTGCGCACCCACCGGTGGCTCCTGCTCGTCGGCGTCTACGCCTCCCTCGGCGTCCTCGGTGCCCTCGGCGCGCGCTACCTCAACGAGATCATCGAGCGCTTCGGCGGCGAGATGACGATCGTCGCCCCGGAACCACAGCCCGTCGACGGGCTCATCCAGTTCGTGAGCAACGGAGCGCAACTCGGGCTGCTCGCGGTCGTCGTCGTCGCGGCTGGGGCGCTGAGCCTCGACGCCAAGCCCGAGCTCTCGGCGTTCCTGCGCACGAAGGTCTCGAGCCCCGTCGTGCTGCTGCTGCCGGCCTATGCCATCACCCTGCTCGGCGCGGCGCTCGGGCTCGCGCTCGGCACCGGTGTCACCTGGCTGCTCACCGAGGCGCTCATCGGGCCGCTGCCCGTCGGGCCCGTGCTGCTCGGTACGCTGCTCGGCGGGGTCTTCCTTGCCTTCGCCCTCGCCGTCGTCGCTGCCGTCGCCGGCTTCACCCGCAGCCAGGCCGCCACGGTCCTCGGCGCGCTCGGCGCCCTGCTGCTGCTGCCGGCCGTCGGCGTCGTCGACGCGATCGCGGTGTGGTTGCCGAGCCGGCTCGTCACCGCCGTCGTCGCCCTCGCCGAGGGACAGCCAGCCGGCGAGTTCTTGGGCGCCACGCTGGTGAGCGTCGCGGCTACCGCGGCGCTACTCGGCCTCGCCGCCCGTCGGCTGAGCCGCCGGGAGCTCTAGAACGCGCAGCGTCAACCTCGCGGAGCAGCGCCGCGAGCTCGGGCAGCGCAGTGGCGACGTCGACGAGCAGGTCGAGGTCGAGGACGTCGAGGGTGTCGCGGGGCGTGTGCGCGATCCCGCCGAGCAGCGCGTGGACGTCCTCGCTCGTCAGCGCCAGCGCGGGGATGCCGGCGAGTGCGAAGAGCGCATGGTCGCTCTCGATCCACGGCTCGGCGCGCCACCAGCCAGGTCGCCGGTCGACCCAGGCGCAGACTGCCTCGGCGAGCGCTGGCGGACACGACAGCGAGGCGACCGACGTGCCGCCGCCAGCGAGGCCGATCCCGTCGAGGTTGAGGTTGGCGGCCACCTCGGAGAGGTCGGTGGCAGCGAGCCAGGCGACCTCCCCGCAGGCGTCGAAATGGTCCTCGCCGTTGAAGAGGACGACCTCGACGGGCGCGAGCCCCTCGAGGCCCTGCTCGGCGAGGGCGAGCAGGACCGCGACGCTGCCGGCGTTGTCGAAGGCGCCCGGCGTGGTGGCCTTCGCGTCGAGGTGGGCGCTGAGGACGAGCCGTCCGTCCCGGGGCCCGCTGAGGGCGGTGACCGTGCGCCCGGTGCCCTCGTGCACCGTCCCGCCGAGCACGACCCGCACCTCCGCGCCGTCGGCGAGGCCGACGTCGGCGGCGGTCGGCAGCGTCGTCGAGGCCAACCCGAGGTCGGGGTCCTCGAGGATCGGCTCCCAATGGTCGGTGAGCGAGATCACCGCCGGCGGGTGGAGCCGGGCGAGTGTCGAGCGGACCGCCGCGTGCGCGGCCGGGTCGAGGAACGGGAACGCCTCGGGTGTGAGCTGCTCGCGGGTGAGCTCGTCGTGGAGCACGAGGATGCGGCCCTCGGCGGGGACCAGGCCCTCGAGGGCCTCTGCCGTCGCGACCCGGAGGGCGTGCCCGCGCACGTCGCAGGCGACGCTGTAGGGATCGGGGGTGGCCTCGACCCGCCCGCCTGTTGTCTCGATCCAGCCGGGGCCGGGCTCCCACCAGCGCGTCGTGAAGGGGTGTTCGACGACCTCGAGGCCGGCGGCGCGCAGCACCGCGGCGGCGTGGTCGCAGGCCCGGCGGTTCGCGGGCGAGCCTGGCGGCCGGGCGCCCACCTCCGCGACGAGGATGTGGAGGTGGCGCTCGAGGCGCGCCCGGAGGCTCGGCATCGCCTCATCATGCCGCAAGGCGATGCCCGACGTACGCCGCCGCCGCGCCGTTCGCGCGCCGGTCCTAGGCTCGACCCGCCGACTTGTGCAGCGCGCGCCCGTGCGTCTGGTCGGCCGGCGCCGGCGCGGAGGAGGTCTCGGTGGCGACGCTCGACAGCCTGGGACTCGCGGCCAGTTCGTTCGACGAGCCGCTGGCCTACCCTGGGCGACTCCCGGCCTCGTCATTCCTCCTCATCGATGACCGCCTGCTGCCTCTGGCGGGGACGGACGAGCGGCCCACCGTCGACAGCGGGGCAGATCCCGTCTGCGCCGCGCGGCTGGCGGGCGCGGACAGCCTCGACGGCGCGCTGGCGTCGCTCGCCGCCACGCCGATGGGTTCCCGTACCCCGGTGGTCGCCGTCGGCTCGAACGCGGCTCCGGCGCAGCTGCGCACGAAGCTGCTCGGCCATGGCGCGCAGCCCGTTGTCCCGGCACAGCGGGTGAGGATCACCGGGCTCGAAGTCGGCCACTCCGCGCACGTCTCCCGCGGCGGCTACGTCCCCGCGGCGCCGTTCGCGTCCCGGGGCGCGCGGGCCGAGCTCTTCGTGCTGTGGCTCGACGGCGCACAGCGCAACGCCGTCGACGCCACCGAGCCGGGCTACCGTCGGCAGCGGCTGCCCGAGGGCTGCACGGTCACCCTGCCGTGCGGTCGGGGCCTGGCCGGGGCCGAGGTCTACCGCAGCCGCCACGGCCTGCTCTCGCTCGACGGTTCGGCTCCGCTCCCGCTGCGGTCCCAGCGCGAGGTCGTCGGGGGGCTGCGCGAGCGGCTTGACGCCGAGGGGCCGCCGCGTTGGCCGAGTGTCGAGGCCTTCGTCCGCGCTTGTACGGGCTCTGCGACCCTGCGCGGGTGGGTGTCGGCACGACTGGGCGAGCTCGGGCTCGTCGTGCCGGATCACCTTGCCGGGCAAGGCTGAGTCGCCGCGGACGGGTGTCACCGATCCACGTGCTCGTGGCGTACCGGGTCCTTCGGCCCTGGGGCGGCGGGCTTGCCCCCCGCGAGGCTCGGTACAGCCGGCGGCGGCTGTGGACCGTACCGCGATCGCCAGGGCGTTGAGAGGAGACCATGGACTCGATCAGGATCAAGGACGCCGCCGACGCGTTCCTCGCGCACCGGCGTATCGCGGTGACCGGTGTGTCGAGCGCGCCGGAGGGAAAGAGCGGCAACCTCGTCTACCGGCGGCTACGAGACCGGGGCTACGAGGTGTTCGCGGTCAACCCCAATGCCACGGAGGTCGAGGGGGACCGCTGCTACCCGAGTCTCGGGGCGATCCCCGGTGGGGTCGAGGCCGTCGTCATCGCCACGCGTCCCGAGGTCGCCGAGGCGACGGTGCGCGAGTGCGCCGACCTCGGGGTCACCAACGTCTGGATGCACCGCTCCTTCGGCGCCGGCAGTGTCTGCGCCGACGCCGCCGCGGTCGGCCGCCAGCATGGGGTGACCGTCATCGACGGCGGCTGCCCGCTCATGTTCGCACCGACGTCCGACGGCGCGCACAAGGTCATCCGCTTCGTCTGCACCCTCGCCGGCACGGTCCCGCGGAAGGTGGAGCCGCCGGCGTTGGCGTAGGACCGTGGGCCTGGCAACGGGGCGCAGCGGGGGTCGAGGCCTCGCCGAGAGGCCAGCACCCGTCGCGCCCGCGCGTCGCCCTGGCCCTTGGCGGCAGCTGCGGTCGAGCGGCCACGTGGTTGCTGGCAGGGGTGTGCGCCCCGGGGGTGGCCGGGGCGCCGCGAGGGTGATGGGGGTTCTAGAGGTCGAGGGTGGGTTGGGCTGGTCCCGGTGGTGGCGGGTCGCCGTAGGGAGGCTCCGGCGGTGGCGGCCGCCGCTCATCGTCGGGTGGCCGGCCCGGGGCTCTGCCGGGCGGATCGCTTCCCGGCGGGTCGCTGGTGGACCGTGAAGCATCGCCGCCGCCGCGGTGGCGTGTCGCGTTGGGGGGTTTGGTCAGCTGGTAGGGGCTGGGGTCGGCGTCGGTGCGCTGCCCTTCAGGGGTGGGGGTGATCCGCCAGCCGTGGTGGTGCAGGTGGAAGTGGCAGTTCGCGCAGAGCAGCACGAGATTGTCGAGGTCGGTGGCGCCACCATCCACCCAATGGCGCACGTGATGGGCTTGGCATTGGTTGATGGGGGCGCGGCAGCCGATGCAGTGCCGGTCCCGAGCGGCCAGCGCATCCTGCTGGGCGAGGGTGGGGTCGCGGCGGCGCCGCCCCACATCGAGGATCTCGTCGTGGCGGCCGCCGGTGGCGATCACCGCGGCGTCGACGCGGCAGGCCAGCATCCGCGCGGTCTCCGACGAGATCGGCCCTGCCCCGTCCAGCGTCGGTGGGGTGGGGTCCTCCCCGG